>JBEPYX010000017.1:0-12385 GCA_041641155.1 Thermoflexus sp. | reverse complement strand
TCCCCAGCGCCCAGGTCCTTCTGGGCCTCGCCCTCCTGGCCTGGGGGTGGCGCGGGCTGGCGCGTCGGGACCTCCGCTGGCCCCGCTGGGGATGGGATTGGGCCTACGGGCTCTTCCTGGGCTATGCGTTCCTCTCCCTGGCCTGGGCCCCTGCCTGGGAGGATGGGCTCCCCGAATGGATCAAGTGGGCGCAGATCGGCCTGGTCGTGGGGCTGGTTCTGACCGCCTCCCCCCAGGCGCAGCATCTCCTCCTCGGGGCCGCCCTGCTCTCTGGCGCCCTGCAGGCGGGGATCGGGCTCTGGCAAGCGTTCCTGCGGGGGACAGGGCCGGAGCATTTTCAGCTCCCCGGTCTCCCGTTCTACCGGGCCTACGGGACCTTCCAGCAGCCGAACCCCTTCGCCGGGATGATGGGCCTGATCGCCCCTGTCGCCCTGGGCCTCGGCTTCGGGCTCCTGCGCGATCCGCAGGGATCCGCCCGCGGGCGGATCGTGGGCCTGGGCGCGCTGGGGGTCGGCGGGCTCGCCCTCCTGGCACTGGCCGCCTCGTGGTCCCGGGGCGCGTGGCTGGGGGCGGCTGCGGCCGGCAGCGTGCTGCTCCTTATGCTGCCTTCGCGAATGCGGGGGGGGCTGGCCGCCTGGGCGGCCGTGCTCCTCCTGGGCCTGGCGGCTGGGGCGCAAGGGTGGATCCCCGCCCCGATCCAGGCCCGCCTCGCCAGGGTGCTGGAGGAAGTTCAGATCACGGACGTGCGCAGCGTCGAGGTGAACGAGGCGAACTTCGCGGTGATCGAGCGGCTGGCCCACTGGCATGCCGCGGTGGAGATGTTCCGGGCCCATCCGTGGTTCGGGGTGGGGTTCGGGAACTACGCGGCGGCCTACCCGGCCTACGCCACGATCCGCTGGCCCAACCCCTTGGGCCACGCCCACAATATTTACCTGAACATGGCGGCGGAGGGCGGCCTCGTCGGCCTGCTGCTCTACCTGTTGCTCTGGATCGTGATCGGGATCCGAACCGGTCAGGCGTGGCGACGGGGCGTTGGGTGGCGGCGGGGGTTGGCCGCGGGGCTCATGGGGGCGTGGGCGCATTTGCACGTCCATCAGCTCTTCGATAATCTTTACGTGGCCAATCTGCCCCTCTTGATCGCCGTGTATGGGGCATGGGTGGAGCAGTTGAACCGGGTGCCGGAGAAATGGGGTGGCCCTCAACCCCGGAAGAAGCCCGCAGGGACCGGAGGCGATCCTGTGGAGAGAAGACTGCTCCTTCGGCCGACATGGGCGGACCTCTATCGGGCTTACCGCAAGGAGATCGTGCGGTTTGCGAAGTTCTGCGTGGTGGGGACGGTGGGCTTCGCCGTGGACACAGGGATCCTGAACGGCCTGATCTTCCTGGGCGGATGGATCCCGGTTCTGGCGAAGGCGGTCTCGTTCACCGCCGCGGTGACGAACAACTTCCTGTGGAACCGATACTGGACCTATCCCGAATCCCGATCGAAGCCTCTCTGGCAACAGATCTCCCAATTCTTCATCGTGAACACGGCAGGGTTGGGGATCAACCTGGCCGTGTTCGGGACGGCATCCGGATGGCTGATCCCCCGGCTAGGGATGAAATGGGGGGTGAACCTTTCCCAGGGGATCGCGGTAGGGGTCGCCCTCTTCTGGAACTTCCTGGCCAATCGCCTCTGGACGTATAACGACGTGCCGTAGCAACGATCCACATCCCCTGAGCGGCTGGATCAGCTAAGCCCACAGCCGCGCGTAATGCTCGGGGGCTGTGGGGGCTCTCACGCACCTTAGGCACCCCCCTCCGGCTTGGCCCATTGAAGGATCCCCTCCACCCATTCCGAGATCCGATTGGCCGTCGGGCTTTCCGGCTCGATCTCCTGGATCGGCCGACCCTTCTGGAGGGCCCGATGGGCGGTCACCGGATCCACCGGCCAGACCCCAATGGGCACGCCGCCCAGGCGGTTCTGGATGTCCCTCTCCGTCCATGGCTCGGGGAGAACCCAGCGTCGCACCCAGACCGGCTCCACCCGGGGATGTTGCAACCCGAGCTCCTCCAGCCGGCGCAGCACCACCCGCATCCGCCGTATCCCGGGCGCGTGGCCTTCGAAGGTGAGGAACACCCGATGGCAGCGCGGAAGGATCTGCGCCGCCACCCGACCGGTGGGATCGCCGACCATCCAGACCACAAACCGGGCTTGGGCGGTCAGCCGCTCGGCGACCCGCTGTACGGCCGCGGCGCTGGGCGTTCCATAAACCGACCAGACCTGGAGCCGCTCCTGGAGCGGGATCAAACCCTGCGCGGGATCCCGACCTGCTTCCAGATCCTCCGCCGTCAGACGGGGCTCCGCATCCCAGACCAGCGCCCCTCGCCCCAGCCCCTCCACGTCAATCAAAACTGTGGAAGCGTGGGCCGACAGGGCGGCGGCCAACGCAGGCGCCAGGAGCTCCCCGGCGCAGCCGGGCCAGCTCTCCCCACAGCCGATCTCCCACACCCGCCGCTCAGGGGACTGGAACGGACGAACGGCTTCCAAGACCTCCTGCACGGTCTGCACCCGGGTTTCCGCGGAGACCGGCTTGGTCAGGTAGGCGTGGACGTTCATAGGCTTCTGCTCCACCGCCGGGGTGATCTGCGCCTTGGCCGTCGGCATGGATCACCGGCAGGTCCTTCCAACTCGCCCGCTGGCGCATGGCCTCCAGAACCTCGGAGCCGTCCATCCCCGGCAACATCCAGTCCAGGATGACTAGGTCCGGCTGCTCCCGGTCTCTGGCCCCCATCGCCTGGAAGCCATCCTCCGCATAGAGGGGTTCATGACCGGCGCGTCGGAGGACCAGCCCGATCAACCGGCGGGCGTCCGGATCATCGTCCACGATGAACAACCTGGCCATGGATGCCTCCCGCGCGGGATCCACGCTGTCCGGCGCGAGCCCATCCCGCTCCCCTATGGGAGCAAGCGGGGTTGCCGCGTGGAGGAGACGACATCCGCCCCTCCCGCGGCCAGATGGGCCAAGCGGGTAGGTTCCGGGAGCCGATGGCCGCGGATGCAGGCCATCACAGTGGCCACGGCGTTCTCCAGGGAGATGCGGTGGCCAATGGAGACGAACACGGGGCTCGCGCCCGGCTGGGTGCGGAGCACCGCGCCGATCATTTCCTCCCCATCCCACAACGGCGTCCAGCGGCCGGGCTCATCCGGCGGGGCCTCATATCGCCCCCACAACCTCGACTTCGCGCACCCGATGGACGGCAGGTCCAGGTAGACTCCCAGATGGGTGGCGATCCCCATCCGCCGGGGATGGGAGATCCCATGGCCATCGACCATCAGCATCTCCGGGTCGACGGTCAGGCGATCCAGGGCAGCTAGGATGGCCGGCGCCTCCCGGAAGGCCAGCAGGCCGGGGATGTAGGGGAACGTCACCGAGACCTCGGCGACGGCCTGGGCCAGCGGGATGAGATCCGGGAACCGCACCGCCACGGCGGCGGCGCGCGCGTTCTCCCCTCGGAATCCGACATCCACCCCGACGATCACGGCCCCGGGCTTCGGCATCGGGCCCTCGCGGATGACCCGGTCGCGGAGCCGCTGCTGGATCGCCACGGCCTCTTCGGGCGAGACATCCCATGGATGGGGATGGCGGACTTGGATCGGCATGCTTACCTCGTGAGCGCCACCAGACGTCGGGCGAGTTCACGGAACTGTTCGGCCAGCAGGCCATCCGGCTGGAGCATGACGATGGGAAGGCCCTGATCGACAGCCTGGTGGGCCAACTCGGGGGCGGGGGAGATGAAGCCGATGGGCTCCAGGGCGAGCGCCTCCTCGATCTGGCGGCGGGTGAGGGCGATCGCCGAGACCGCGCGGTTGACCACCACCAGCCCGATCTGCTGGGCCACCCATCCCAACTGCGAGAGCACGTGGATCAGCTCGCGGGCATGGGCCACTGCGAGGGAGGTCGGCTCCAGCACCAGGACGAGATAGCGCAGCTCCCCCAGCAACACCCGGGCCCCATCGTCCAGCGTGTGCCCCATCTCAAACAGCACATAATCCCCCAGCGTGGCCAGATGGCGGGCAAGGGTGCGGATGTGCGCCGCGGAGAGCGTGATCGGCCGCGGCGTGTAAGGGGTGAGGAGCATTCTTAACCCGCTGACGTGGCGCGTTAAGTATTTCTCGATCGTTGGGGGGTCCAGCTCCTGGGGCGGATAGGCCAGGACGCTCGGCAGGCCCAGGGACTGAGAGAGCCGGAGCAGATGCGCCAGCCCGCCGTGCGGGGCGAGATCGGCCAGCACCACCTGGGGCACATGGAAGTCCGGCGGGGGGGTCCGAACCATGGGGGGCAGGTGGCCTGCCCCCTGGGCCAGGGTCACCGCCGTGTTCAATGCCACGGTGGAGGTCCCCACGCCCCCCTTCACCCCCAGGAAGCCGATGGTGGCAGCCTGGGTCCGCACGGTGGCCTCGGCCCGCAAGCGGGCCGCCCGCTGCAACAGGGCTTCCACCCGGGAGATCAATTCCGCCGGGTGAACCGGCTTGGTCAGGTAATCATCGGCGCCCGCCTGGAACCCCGCGATCTTGTCCGCCACCGTCGCCTTGGCCGTAAATATCAGGATGGGGATCCTGGCGGTCCGCGGGTTGGCCCGCAGGCGCTGGCAGACCTCCAGCCCGTCCATGCCCGGCATCATAATGTCCAAGATAATCAGGTCGGGCTGTTCGGTCTCTGCCTTCGCGAGGGCCTGGGCGCCGCTGGTCGCGGGGCTCACGCGGTAGCCCCGGCGTTGAAGCAGCAGGCTGATCAACTTGACTGTCTGCAGATCATCATCCACAACCAGGATCGTTTCCGCCATTCCGGGGATGCTCCAGCCGTTCTCCTGGGGTCATTCATGGGCGGAAGCGGCCTCGCGCAGGCTGCACGCCCCTCAGCGATCGCATCCTCCTCCCCTTGATGCCCGGGGCCGCGCTGGAGTGGCGGGAGGACGGGATTCGGAGGTCGGGTCAGTGTTGGGCCTCGCCGGCGGAGAAACGCGCGGCGTAGAGGGCATCGGTTTTCGCCGCCATGATGAAGTCGTTGCGATGCAGCCCGCGGATCTTATGGGTCCACCACGTCACTGTCACCCTTCCCCACCGAGTGATCAGCACGGGATGGTGTCCCTCCGCCTCCGCGAGCCCCCCCACTTCCTGCGTGAACCGCAGCGCCTCCCGGAAATTCGGAAAGCGGAACGTCCGCTCCAGCTGAGGGATTCCGTCCCGGATCACCACCTGCCACTCCGGGACATGGGGGAGCCAGGCGGCGATCTCCTCCTCCGTGAGAGGCGGCTCCCCCCCGCGGCATGGGACACACTTCATCTCCTCCAGCTTCATGGGCCGCTCCCTCTGGCGAATTCGATCCGGAAGCCGATGGGAAAGATCACCCATCGTTAAGTTAACACCGGATATCCATGGCGTCAAACCGGATACGCCCTGGCCCAAGGGTTGCTTTCCACACCCCAGATCTCCCTCAAGCAAACGAGGACGGAGAGGCCCGGCGAATGTCCCTATCGGGCACCTGCTCGGGTTCTCCGGCGAGCTGAGCCTGGGTTAAGATCATAGCGGGAAGGGGATCCGCTCATCCTCATCGGGACGAGGTGGACGATGCGCCAGCCGCTCATCGCCGGGAACTGGAAGATGCACAAGACCGCCTCAGAAGGGAAGGCGCTGGCCCAGGCGATCCGGGAGGGCCTGCGGACGGACGCGGTGGAAGTAGTGCTCTGCCCGCCGTTCACCGCCATCCCGGCCGTCCACGCGGTGCTCCAGGGCTCTGCCATCCGCGTGGGCGCTCAGAACATGCATTGGGAGGACGCCGGGGCCTTCACTGGGGAGATCTCCCCGGTGATGTTGAAGGAATGGTGTCGCTATGTGATCATCGGCCACTCCGAGCGGCGACAATTCTTCCACGAGGACGATGAGATGGTCCGCCGCAAAGTCGCTGCCGCCCTGCGCCACGGCATGATCCCGATCCTCTGCGTGGGGGAGACGCTGGCCCAGCGCGAGGCGGGGGAGACCGGGGCCGTGGTGGCCGCCCAGACCCGACGGGCGCTGGAAGGGCTCGCGCCGGAGCAGGCGACCGGGGTGGTCATCGCCTACGAGCCGGTGTGGGCCATCGGGACCGGGCGGGCCGCTACTGGGGCCGATGCGGAAGAGGTAATCCAGCGCTGGGTGCGGGGGACCCTCGCCGAGCTCTTCGGAGCAGAGGTGGCGCAGCGGGTCCGCGTCCTGTACGGAGGCAGCGTGACCCCGGAGAACATCACCGAGTTCGTCTGCCGCCCTTCGATCGACGGCGCCCTGGTCGGCGGGGCGAGCCTGAAGGCGGAGAGCTTCCTGGGGATCATCCATGAGACCGCGCGGATGAAGATCTAAGGCCATCGCGCCGATGGCGGGCCGATCCGCCGGGTCGACCGGCTCCCAATCCGGGTGCGGCCTGCTATAATAAAAATAGTGCGTGCGCGCGGAGGGGTGGCCGAGCGGACGAAGGCGCGCGCCTGGAGAGCGCGTAGGGGTGTTTCCGCCCCTCGTGGGTTCGAATCCCACCCCCTCCGCCATCCTCCGGCCCCCGGGTGAGTCGCCCTCCCCGGGGGCCGATGGCCCTCCGCCACTGGGCGGACCGGCGGAGACGCCGCACCGCTGTGATGCCCCCTGATCCTCCAGCGAACACACCGGCCTCCCTGGCTCCCGCCATTGACAACCCCCATCCAACTCGGCTAAAATATTTTTAGCCAACCAAACTCCAACATTTGGACCCAGAATGGGGACGGGGTGGGTTCGGAGAGCAGTTTGGGGGCTGCTCGGGATCGGTGGGGGGCTGGCCCTGGCCTTCCTGGCGGGGGCGCCACCGGATGCCCCCGGGATACCCACGTGGGAGGCGCGCGCCCGAGTGGAAGCGGCGGAGGTGGGCACTTACCGGATCTTGCTCCCGCTGGTGCTCCGCGCGCCGTTGTCCCCGCCTCCCGAATGGCTGGCCCGGCTGAACGCCTACCGCGCCCTCGCAGGGCTGCCGCCGGTGATGGAGAACCCGGATTGGAGAGTGGGGTGTGAGCAGCATGCCCGATATATGGTGAAAAACGATGTGATCACCCACTGGGAGGATCCCAACAATCCATGGTATACCCCTGAAGGGGATGCGTGTGGGCGCCACGCCAACGTGATGGTCAGCTCCAGCGCCACCACCTCCGACGCCTACGCCATTGACGTCTGGATGCAAGCCCCCTTCCACGCGGTCGCGATGCTGGATCCCCGGCTGCTCCAGGTTGGCTATGGCGCTTACCGGGAGGCGATTGGCAAGTGGCAGATGGGGGCTGCCTTGGATGTGCTGCGCGGGTTGGAGGCCAGCGCCCGCAGCTTCGCCTACCCGGTCCGCTGGCCGGGCGATGGGAGCGTCATCGGGCTGCGGGCCTTCCAGGTGGGGGAATATCCGGATCCCCTGGCCCATTGCAACTACACCGCCCCGGCGGGCCTCCCCATTATCGTGCTCCTGGGAAGCGGCTCCCTGACGCCCTCTGTGACCAACCACCAGGTATGGCAAGATGGGACCCCCGTGGCGCATTGCGCGTTCGATGAGACAACCTACACTCATCCCACGGATCCGGACCAGCAACAGCTGGGGCGCCGGATCCTGGACAGCCGGGATGCCGTGGTGATCCTCCCGAAAGATCCCCTCGCCTCTGGTGCCCGCTACACGGTCTCGCTCACGGTCAACGGGCAGACCTACACCTGGTCGTTCTCCGTGGCCTCCTCCAGCGCCCAGGCGACCATCCCCAGCGGGCAGGAGACCGAGGTTCGCTGAGGACGCGCTTCGGAGCAACCCTTCACGAGCGATCGAAGGGGAAAGGAGATCCCCAGAGGAGGTACGGGATGCGCCAGCGCAGCGGATGGCTGGCAGGGAGATGGCTCGCCGGAACCGGATGGGCGGCTTCCCTGGGGCTGGTGGGGATCCTATACGGGATCGCTGGGGGAGGTGAGGTCGCCTCCCCCCCGAAGGCGGGCGTCCCCGCAACCCCAACCGCATCCTATTGGGCGGAGGCCACCCATCGGGTCTACCTCCCCCTCATCTCCCGCAGCGTCTGTGAGCCGATCCCGGGCGTCTCATACGAAGTCTTCCCCGTGATCTCCCCGGTCTCTTTCAACGTCGCCGACAACCCCGATTACAATCTGCTCCTCCTGGGGTATGTGGAGGTCAATGAGCCCAAAGAGCTCGTGGATTACGAGGGAGAGTTTGATCCCCAAGCGCCCCAGTTCCGCTTCCTGTTCGGCGACCATCGGATCCCGATTTTCCGTAGCGTCTATAAGAACAACGGATGGGATTGGAAAAAACATCAGCGCCTCCACCCGCCCGCGGGCTGGCCCCCGGTCACAGTGGCCGGCTTCGCGGTCAGCCCGGGGGAGATCCTTTACGTCCCCGACAGCGGCTACGACATTGGGAACGGGTTCGATGCGCTGGTGCTGTATGCGGATGAGAACCAGATCACTTTGAAATACACTGGTGAGGACAGCACCCAGTATGGCTACACCATCTACATCACCCGCATCTGCGTGGAGCCTTCGCTGCTTCGTCTCTATCGGCAGTGGAACGCCAATGGGAGGGGACGGCTGCCCGCCCTGCGCGGGGGGCAACCCCTTGGGCGGGCGCAGGGCCTCCAGATCGATGTGGGCGTGCGGGACAACAATGTGTTCATGGATCCCCGATCCCGCAAGGATTGGTGGCAGCGGTGAGGAACGCGTGCCGCTCGGTTGAAGCGTCCGTGGCCCCATGCCGCAAGCATCCCCCCAGAGCCGCTTGGTGTTCCCTTTTCAGCGAGGGATGGCCTCATCGAGCTCCGATTCAGCTATCCCTCGGCGGCCCTCCTCTCTAGCGAGCGGCGTTCTACAATAAAAGGGCCCGGCGGATCTCTCCTCCCCGCAAAGTGGTCTTGGTGGGTCTGGCCCCGACCGGGCGTGTGCCCTTCACAAGGGACCAATGAATGCGGGGCAGAAGTGGGCCCGGGAGATCCGTTGCGGGTCGGGCTCTACCTGCAAGTGGAACAGCCGATGACGCTCACCGTCGTCCTAAGCGATCTGCGGGGCGATCCTGCGGCCTGTCTCTCCTTCATGCCTTCCGGAAGCGGGCGGATCTGGCAATTGCTGGCCTTCCCTTCCTCCTCTTGCCTCCCCCCGGCAAGTATCGCTTTGAACTGCGGGCCGGCGCGCGGTCCATCTCGTTCGGAACGGTGCGGGTCATCGGTGGACGGCGGGCGCCTTTCCCGGCCTCTCCCTCGTCGGAGATCCCTCACCCGAAGGAAGCGCGGCTGGGGGAATCCGTTCGGCTGCTGGCTATGGGCTCTACCACCAGTGGGGGTTTCTAGAGCTGCCTCTGCCGCCCGGCGGGACCGTTCGGCCCGGCGATCGGCTGGCGCTGGATCTCTACTGGCAGGCGGATGAAGCCGTGTCGGAGAACTACACCGTCTTCACACACGTGAATCCCCCTACGGGGAGCCCTATCTGGGCCCGGCATGACCAGGAGCCGTTCGGAGGGGGATGTCCAACGTCGCTCTGGACACCCCGCCCCCTGCCCCTTGATCGGTACGAGCTGGCCCTTCCCGCCGACATGCCAACGGGGGAGTATGTGCTGGAGGTGGGGATGTATCGATGGGATAGTGGGGAACGGCTGCCCGTCTCCGGCGAGGGGGCAGATCCGGCAATGCGGCGGCTGATCCTAACGACCATACGGGGGGTGCGCTGACCGGGAGCGACCCATCCCGATGGACGCCCCCCGAGGCGGGCGAGCACCCACCCCGGAGGGCGCTCCCCTTCCCGTTCAATGGGGGACATGCTTCAGCCATTCCGCGACCAAGCGGGGAGCCTGGTGGAGGGCCTCGCCGATCTTGCTGACATCGCGGCCGCCGGCCTGGGCCAGGGTAGGCCGGCCGCCGCCGCTCCCGCCCACCACCTGGGCGACCGCCCGCACCACCCGCACCGCGTCCAGCCCCCGCTCGACGAGATCGGAGGTCACCGCCGCCACGAAATTCGGCCGCCCCCCGATCACCGAGGCCAGCACGATCACCCCGTTGGTCCGCACCCGCTCGCGGAACCAGTCGGTCATCTCCCGCAGCTGCTCCAGATCCCCTACCCGGCTTTGGGCGGCCACCACGGTGATCTCCCCAACCCGCTCCGCCCGGCGGAACATCTCCTCGAACTCCTGGCGGGCGACCTCACGGCGCAACCGCGCCAGCTCCTTCTCCAGGGACTGGATCCGATCCAAGAGGTCCAGGACCTTGCGGTCGACCTCCTCGGGCCGGACCTCTAGATAGGTGGCCGCGTGGGTCAAGCGGCGCATGCGGTCCTGGATCAACCGGATGGCCTCCCGGCCGGTGACCGCCTCCAGGCGGCGGACGCCGGAGCCCACGCCGCCCTCATAGGTGATCACAAAGGCGCCGATCTGAGAGGTGTTGTAGACGTGGGTGCCGCCGCACAGCTCCGCGCTGATGGGCGGCTCGTCGGGCCAGCCGATGCGGACCACCCGGACGATCTCACCGTATTTCTCGCCGAACAGAGCGATGGCCCCGCTGGCGATGGCCTGCGAATACGGCTCGTAGCTGACGTTCACCGGGTAATCCGCCAGGATGGCGGCGTTGACATCGTAAACGATGGCATCCAGCTCGTCCTGGCTGAGCAGCATTCCGTGGGTGAAGTCAAAGCGGAGCCGGTCGGGCGCCACCAGGGAGCCGGCCTGCACCACATGGGGGCCCAGGAGGGAGCGCAGCTCGGCATGGAGGAGATGGGTCGCCGTGTGGTTGCGCATGATGTCCCAACGGCGCTCGAAATCCACCACCGCCCATGCAGGGTCGCCCACCCGGGGATGGCCGGACTTCACCCGGCCGACGTGCACGATGAGGCCAGGGATCGGCTGGCGGGTGTCCTCCACCTCGATCTCCCACAGGGGATCGCCGCCGCCCTCCGGGTAGCGGGCGATGTGGCCGATGTCGCTCACCTGGCCACCGCCCTCCACGTAGAAACACGTGGCCGGAAGGACCACCTCCACCCGATCCCCGGGCCGGGCGACCTGGACCATCTCCCCGTTCACCAGAAGGGCAGCGACGGTGGTCTCGCGCTCCGTCCCGCTGTAGGGGTCGTATTCGACCCCCTGCTCCCCCACCAAGCCTTTGTCCTGGAGGGCTGTTAACAACCGACGATAGCGGGCGAGCTGTTCCGTATCCAGCTCGAAGCGCTCCACCGCGCGGGCTCGCTCCCGCTGCTGAGCCATCGCCCGCTGGAAGCCCGCCTCATCCACGGTGAAGCCTTGCTCCCGGGCCACGTCCCGGGTGATCTCCAGGGGCAGGCCATACGAGTCGTAGAGGCGGAAGGCCTCCTCGCCGGGCACCACCCGCTCGCCCCGCGCGGCGACTTGCGCCAACACCTCCTCCAGCCGCGAGAGCCCGAGATCCAGCGTGCGCAGGAAGCGCTCCTCCTCCTGGGTCAGGGTCCGGAAGATGTGCTCTCGCCGGTCCACCAGCTCGCGGTAATATCCGCCCATCAGCTCGATCACCGCCTCGGCCACGCGGGCCATAAACGGCTCCTCGAAGCCGATCTTGCGGCCGAAGCGGGCGGCCCGGCGGATGATCATCCGCAGCACATAGCCGCGGCCCACGTTCCCCGGCAGCACCCCATCGGCGATCAGAAAGGAGGCGGCGCGGGTGTGGTCGGCGATCACCCGGTATGCGACGATGTGAGCCTCCATCTCCTCGCGGGTGTGCCCGCGCACCTCCCGGGTCCGCTCCATAATGGGAACGAAGAGGTCGGTCTCATAGTTCGAGAAGACTCCCTGGAGCACCGCGGCCAGGCGCTCCAGGCCCATCCCCGTGTCCACCCCGGGCCGGGGGAGGGGGACCCGCGTACCATCGGCCTTCTGATCGAATTGCATGAACACCAGATTCCACAGCTCCAGCCAGCGATCGCACCCGTTGTCCAAGGCCACGCTGCAATTCGGATCCCCGCATGTGCAATATTCCGGACCCCAGTCGTAATGGATCTCCGAGGTCGGCCCACAGGGGCCGGTATCCCCCATCATCCAGAAATTGGTCTTGTCCCCCATGCGGAAGACCCGCTCCCGCGGGGCGCCGATCTCCTCCACCCAGACCCGATAGGCCTCGTCATCGTCCTGATGCACCGTGAAGACCAGCCGATCCGGATCGATGCCATAGACCTGGGTCAGGCACTCGAAGGCGTAATGGATGGCCTCGCGCTTGAAGTAATCGCCGAAGGAGAAATTGCCCAACATCTCGAAGAACGTGTGGTGGCGAGGGCTGGGGCCCACGTTCTCCAGGTCGTTGTGCTTCCCCGAGACCCGCATGCACTTCTGGACGGAGGCCGCCCGCTTGTAGGGGCGGGTCTCCAGGC
>JBEPYX010000016.1:0-12414 GCA_041641155.1 Thermoflexus sp. | reverse complement strand
AGCACGCGGAGCTGAAAATCTGGGACAGCGACCTGCCGGTTCCCCGGGAGGTCCTGCTGCGGGAGATCGCGGATGCGGATGGCTTACTCTGCCTGCTGACGGAGAAGGTGGACGCTGAGCTGCTGGATGCAGCCCCACGCCTGAAGGTCGTCAGCAACATGGCCGTCGGCTTCGACAACATCGACGTCGCCGAATGCACCCGGCGGGGGATCCCTGTGGGCAACACGCCGGGGGTCTTAACGGAGGCCACGGCCGATCTCACCTGGGCCCTGCTGCTGGCCGCCGCCCGCCGGATCCGCGAGGCCATCGATTACGTGCGGGAGGGCCGCTGGGTCACCTGGGGCCCGCTGCTCCTGCTCGGACAGGACGTCTACGGCGCCACCCTGGGGATCATCGGCATGGGGCGGATCGGGACAGCGGTGGCCCGCCGGGCGAAGGGGTTCCACATGCGCATCCTGTATCACGATGTGCGCCGGAACGAGGCCGCCGAATCCGAGCTGGGCGCGACATTCGTTGACCTGGACACCCTCCTTCGGGAAAGCGATTTCATCACCATCCACACGGACTTGAACCCGAGCACCTACCGGCTGATCAACCGGGAGGCCTTCGCCAAGATGAAGCCCACGGCGGTTCTGATCAACGCCGCCCGCGGGCCCATTGTGGACACCGAAGCGCTCTATGAGGCGCTGAAGGCGGGGCGGATCTTCGCCGCCGCCCTCGACGTCACCGATCCAGAGCCCCTCCCGGCGGATCACCCGCTGCTCCAGCTGCCGAACTGCATGGTAGTCCCCCATATCGGGAGCGCCACGGTGACGACCCGGAACCGCATGGCCGAGCTCGCCGCCCTCAACGTCCTGGCCGGCCTGCGCGGCGAGCGGCTCCCCCACTGCGTGAACCCGGAGGTCTACGAGCGGGTCGGACGGCCGTAAGCCGATCGGAAACGGCCCCGCGCCCCTTGACAGCCCGGGAGAGCGGATTTAGAATCCCGATAAACAACCGATCGGGTGATGAGGCTCACCCTTAACCGCCGTTTCGGCTGATAGCCTCTACGGAGCGCTCGGTTCCGTAGAGGCTTTTTTATTCCGGCGACATCAGGAGCAGCAACAATGGCTGTCGTCAGCATTCTCGGCGAGAAGGGCAGTCCCTGGCCGGAAACAATTCACCAGCCGGATTTCTTCCCCGACCTGAACCTGGACCAGATCGTGCACGCCATCACCGGGTCCAAACAGGAGTACAACCTGCTCCCTCTCTTCTGGACCCCACTGCGCGATGTCGAAACTATCCGCTATCGGCAGGAGGTGATGCAGGACCTAGAAAACCCGACGGTGATGGAACGGGTCCGAGCGTTCTCGGAACAGATGAGCGTGGTGCGCCGCTACCTGGGCCTGGCAGAGAAACTGGATTTTGACTACCACAAACAGGGATGGCTCCTGGAGGCCGCCCTCGTCTACTGCGAGGCGGTGACCGCGCTGGCCGACGGCCTGGCCGACGCCCCCATCCGGTCGCGGGGCCTCCGGGCGTTCCGGGAGTATCTCCACCGCTACACCCACTCCGCGGCGTTCCAGTCCCTCGCCGCCGAGGCCCAACAGGTCCGGCGGGCCCTCTCCGAGATCACATACTGCATCATCCTCGAGACCGGGAGGGTCCGGGTGAAGAAGTATGAGGGGGAACCGGACTACGAGCCAGAGATAGAGGAAACCTTTGCGAAGTTCAAGCAGGGGGATGTCCAGGATTACGTGAGGCCGCTCCCAGAGAAATCCGGTATGAGCCACATCGAGGCGAAGATCCTGGAGTTCGTCGCCCGGCTGTACCCTGAGCCGTTCGCTGCGCTGGATCGCTTCTGCGCGACGCATATCCCGTTCATAGACGAAGGGATCCAGAGCTTCGACCGGGAAATCCAGTTCTACATCGCCTACCTGGACTTCATCGCCGACCTGAAGCGCCGGGGCCTGCCGTTCTGTTACCCCGAGGTCAGCGCCAGCAAAGAGATCGAGGTGTGGGATGGGTTCGACCTGGCCCTGGCCCACGCCCGGCGTCACGAGGAGCAGCCCATCGTGCTCAACGACTTCTTCCTCCGCGAGCCGGAGCGCATCCTGGTCGTCACCGGCCCCAACCAGGGGGGCAAGACCACCTTCGCCCGGATGTTCGGGCAGCTGCATTACCTGGCCTGTCTGGGCTGCCCCATCCCCGGAAGGAAGGCGCGCCTGTTCCTGTTCGATCACATCTTCACCCTCTTTGAACGGGGTGAGGATATCCAGAACCTGCGCGGGAAATTGGAGGACGATCTGATCCGGATCCGTGATATGCTCACCCGCGGCACGGCGGACAGCATCTTCATTTTGAACGAGATCTTCACCTCCACGACGTTTCAGGACGCGCGGTTGTTGAGCCGGGAGATCATGGCCCGGCTGATCGCTCTGGATGCTCTGGCGGTCTGGGTAACGTTTCTGGATGAGCTATCTTCGATGAGCGAGAAGACGGTGAGCATGGTCGCGCTGGTGGATCCGGAGGAACCCACCCGACGCACCTTCAAGATCGTGCGGAAGCCCGCCGACGGGCTGGCTTACGCCCTCTCGCTGGCCCGACGGCATGGCCTCACCTACGAGCAGCTGATGGAGCGGCTCCCATGATGAAGGTGCATCTCCTCCATCCCGATCGGGATTTCGACCCCGCGCGCTCCTTGCCCACGAACGAGGAGGACCTCACCCGGGACCTAGGCCTGGAGGTCGTATTGCAGGCGATGGCCCAGGGGGATAAGTTCCTGTATCAAGTCGCCCGGCAGGTGTTGCTCTCTAACCCATGCGATATGTCGACCATCATCTATCGACAGGAGATCTTGAAAGACTGCCTGAACCACCCCGACGTGGTCCGCCGGATCTATCAGATCCCGCTGGAGTTCCTGGAGCGGGAGCGCAAAGAGTGGCTGTGGATCTCCCCGCGCCAGTCCAGCCCCACCGCTATCCTGAGCAGCTCCCGCCGCGTGCTGGAGGCCTCCCTGGACCTGCTGCGCCGGCTGCGCGGGATCGCCGACCAGCACGGGGGGCGTTTCGCTTCGTCGGGGTTCCGTCGGTTCTTCGCCATGATCCAGCGGGAGCTGGACGATGAATACCTGGCTACGGTGGAGCGGCACCTCCGGACACTGCGGTTCCCCCGGGGGATCCTCCTCCGCGCCCAACTGGGAAAGGGCAACGAGGGGACTCACTATCGGCTCTGCAAGCCCAACGATGTGGGCCGGAATTGGTTGCAGCGGCTCCTGGACTTCGGCTCGCCGGTGTACACCTATACCCTTCCCCCTCGGGATGACGCCGGGGCGCGCGTGCTGGGCGAGCTGCGCGATCGGGGCGTCGCTCGCGTGGCCAACGCGGTCGCCTTGGCGGCCCAGTATGTCGAGAGTTTCTTCAAGGTGCTGAGGTTTGAGCTGGCGTTTTACATAGGTTGCCTGAACTTATATGAGCGCCTGACGGCCCTCGAGGAACCCGTGGCGTTCCCGGAGCCCGCGCCGGCCGACGAGCGACGCTTTTCGTGCGTAGGCCTCTACGACGTCAGCCTGGCGCTCACCATGGGCCGGCGGGTGGTAGGCAACGACATCACCGCCGATGGGAAATCGTTGGTGATCATCACCGGGCCCAACCAGGGCGGCAAAACCACCTTCCTGCGCAGCGTCGGCTTGGCCCAACTGATGATGCAGAGCGGGATGTTCGTCCCGGCGGAATCCTTCTCGGCCAACCTGTGCGCCGGCCTGTTCACCCACTTTAAGCGAGAGGAGGACCGGGCGATGGAAAGCGGCAAACTAGAAGAGGAGCTGCGGCGCATGAGCGCGATCGTGGACCGCCTCACGCCCAACGCGCTGCTGCTCCTCAACGAACCCTTCGCCGCGACCAACGAGCGCGAGGGGTCGGAGATCGCGACGCAGATCGTCCGCGCCCTGATCCGCAAGCGGATCAAGGTGTTCATTGTGACCCACCTGTATGAATTCGCTCGATCCTTTTACGAAAGGGAGGGGGACGGCGTCCTCTTCCTCCGGGCCGAAAGGCTGCCGGATGGGACCCGAACGTTCCGGCTCCGGGAAGGCCGGCCCCTGGAAACGAGTTTCGGGCTCGACCTGTATCGCCGGATCTTCGGGGTGGCGCAGGGAACACGGCCGGAGGAGACTGCTCCCCCCGCGCCCATCGCTCCCGATCGGGAGACCCCTCTCGTGGTAGGTGAAGGTGAATAAGAGATACCCTTCTCCGCCGATGGGGCAGACCCTGGACTCGCGCGATCTTGACAATACTCCAAAGGCGGATTATCATAAAGATCAAACTTAGGGGGTCTGTGGAAACAGTGAACGGGATGGCCCGCTTCCCACGCATCCGTCGTCCGGAGACCCTGCCGGGCATCGGGTCCGGTGCGGGGAGGTGGGCGATTTCCCGTTGATCCTAGCTGCGTGGCGATCCATCTCAACCCCCCGGGCTCGATGCCCGGGGGGTTTTTTGTTGAATCCGCCGGGCACCGGACAGGGCACAGATCCCATCGCTTCGCGGAAATGCATCCCTGAGGTCGGGAGGAACCGGGATGATCCGGGTCGGGATTTACGGTGTGAGTGGATACGCCGGGTTCGAGGTGTTCCGGCTGCTGCAGCGGCACCCAGGGGTGGAGATCGCCTTCGCCGCCTCGGAGAGCGGCGCCGGAGGGTCCCTCGCCCAGCTGTTCCCCACCGCTGAGGACTTCCCGGTGGTCGGCTTCGCGGAGGCCCCGCTGGACCAGGTGGATGCGGTGTTCCTTGCCCTGCCCCACGGCGTCTCTGCCCCCCTCGCCCGCCAGGCCCTCGCTGCCGGGGTTCGCGTGATCGATCTCTCCGCGGATTTCCGGTTGAAGGACCCTGCGGTATATGCCCGCTGGTATCACGCGGCACACCCCGCCCCGGATTTGCTCTCGGAAGCCGTCTACGGCCTCACGGAGTGGAACCGCCCGGCGATCCGCTCCGCCCGCTTGGTCGCCAACCCCGGCTGCTATCCCACCGCGACTTTGCTCGCCCTGCTCCCCCTAGCCCGCGCCGGGGCCATCGGCGCCGGCCCGATCATCGTGGACGCCAAATCCGGCGTCTCGGGGGCCGGGCGCAAGCCTTCCTTGACCACCCACTTCGTTGAGGTGGATGAGAACCTTTCCCCCTACCACATCGGCCGCTCCCACCGCCACCTGCCGGAGATCGAGCAGATGCTGGGGACCGCCCGCCATACCTTGGGGCCGCTCGTCTTCTCCCCCCAGCTCCTCCCGGTGGCCCGGGGGATCCTGGCCACGATCTACGTCCCGCTGGCCTCCGGCTGGACCGAGGGGATGGTCCGGGATCTGCTGCTCGAGACCTACTGCCGGGAGCCCTTCGTGAAGGTGCTGCCACCTGGGGCCCTGGCGACGCTGCGCCACAGCGTCGGCACCAACCGGTGCGTGCTTTCAGTGACCGGCGTGCCGGAGGCCAACCTGGTCATCGTGACCGCATCCATTGACAACCTGATCAAGGGCGCCGCCGGGCAGGCAGTGCAGAACCTCAATGTGATGTTCGGCCTAGAGGAGACGGCCGGGCTGCTACCTTAATCCCAGGCAGCCGGAGCAGGACATCACTTCGGCTGCCCGCTGGATCGATACATCCAACGACACGGAAGGGGAAACCGATGCGGGTGATCAAAATCGGGGGAAACGAGCTGGACCAGCCCGCCTTTCTGGACGGCTTGATCGCGGCCCTCCAGGGGATGTCCCCACGCCCCCTCCTGGTCCACGGGGGCGGGAAGGCCGTGAGCGCCTGGCAGCAGCGGGTGGGCCTCACCCCGCGCTACGTGGGCGGGCTGCGGGTGACCGACGATGAGACGCGGGAGCTGGCGGTGATGACCCTGGCCGGGTTGGCCAACAAGACCCTCGTGGCCGCCCTCGCCCAGGCCGGCTTGCCAGCGCTGGGGCTGAGCGGGGCGGACCTGGGCCTGGTGCGGGTGACCCCCGTGCCCGGCCTGGGATGGGTGGGGAAACCGGAGGCGGTGGATGCCGACCGCCTCCGCCGCTGGCTGGCGGAAGGGCTGCTGCTGGTGATCGCCCCCATCGGCCTGGGCCCGGGCGGACTCTACAACGTCAACGCCGACCAGATGGCGGCGGCCATCGCCGCCGCCCTCCCCGCTGATGAACTCGTCTTCCTCACCGACGTCCCAGGGGTTCGGGTGGGGGAGGCGGTCCGGCCTGTGCTGCACGCGGCGGAGGCCGAGGCCCTGATCACCGCCGGCATCATCCGCGACGGCATGGTCCCCAAAGTCCGTTCAGCGCTGGAGGCCCTCGCGGCGGGGGTGCGACGGGTGCGGATCACCCACCTGGCCGGGCTCCATGAGGGGGGCACCGAGATCCTCCGGGAGGGATAAGTCGATGGACGCTCAAGCGCTCCTCACACTGGCCGAGCGGGTCCTGGCGCCCACCTACCGGCGGCCGCCCATTGTATTCACCCACGGCGATGGGATGTATGTGTACGACGCCGCCGGCCGGCGCTATCTGGACTTCATGGCCGGGATCGCGGTGTGCGCCTTGGGCCATGCCGATCCGGGGGTGGCCCGGGTGATCGCAGAGCAGGCCCAGCGGCTGATTCACCTGAGCAACCTTTACCACACCGAACCCCACCTGCGTCTGGCCGAGGCCCTGGTCGCCCACAGCTTCGCCGATCGCGTCTTCTTCTGCAACTCAGGGACGGAAGCGGTGGAGGCAGCCCTGAAGTTCGCCCGGAAGTTCGCGCGGGTCCATTTCAACGAGCGCAAGGTCGGATTCGTCGCCTTCACCCACAGCTTCCACGGGCGCACCATGGGGGCCCTCTCGGTCACTGAGAAGCCCGCCTACCGCGAGCCGTTCGCCCCCCTGGTCCCCGGCGTGACGTTCGCACCGTTCAACGACGTCGAAGCCGCCCGGGCCGCCATCACAGCGGAGACCTGCGCGGTGATCGTGGAGCCGATCCAGGGGGAAGGCGGGGTGCACGTGGCCGCGCCGGAGTTCCTGCAGGCCCTGCGGGAGCGGTGCGACGAGGTCGGGGCCCTGTTGATCTTCGATGAGGTGCAGTGCGGCCTGGGGCGCACCGGGACGCTGTGGGCGTATGAGGCCTATGGGGTGGAGCCGGACCTGCTCACCGTCGCCAAGCCGCTGGCCAACGGGCTCCCCATCGGGGCGGTGTTGATGAAGGAAAAGGTGGCCGCCGCGCTGCAGCCCGGCGATCACGGCAGCACCTTCGCCGGCGGGCCGTTGGTGACGGCGGCGGCGCTCCACGTCTTCCAGCGCCTCCGCGACCCGGCCTTCCTGGCCCACGTCCGGGAGGCCGGGGCCTATCTGATGGATCGCTTGCGCGCGGCGGAGCTTCCCGGCGTGAAGGAGATCCGTGGCCGGGGGTTGCTGGTCGGAGTCGAGATCGAGGGGGACGCCCGCGGGGTGGTCGCCGCCGCCCTGGAGCGGGGCCTGCTCCTCACCACCGCCGGCGACACAGTGGTGCGGCTGGTCCCCCCGCTGATCGTGGAGCGCCCCCACATCGACGAGGCGGTGGAGATCCTGCGGGAGGCGCTGGCGGCCTCCCCCGCGCCGTGAGGATCCGTCGGCCGAGCGAACGACGAAGGGAGAACCTGATAACGATGGAAGGAGAGCCATGCGCATCCGACCTGCCCGCCCGGAGGACATCCCGGAGCTCCACGCGCTCGTCCACCGCTACGCTCAGCGGGGATGGCTCCTCCCACGGGACGTGGAGGAGATCGCCGCCACGCTCCCGGACTGGGTGGTGGCGGAGGCGGGGGGTCGGATCATCGGCTGCGGCTCCCTCGTGTGGATGACCCCGGCCCTGGTCGAGATTCGTTCCCTGGCGGTGGACGAAGCCTATCAAGGGAACGGCGTGGGGGGGGCGATCGTGCAGGCCTTGGTGGAGCGGGCGCGCTCCGCCGGCGCCCGCACCGTGTTCGCCCTCACCCGCGCCGTCCCCTTCTTCCAGCGTCTGGGGTTCGCGATCGCCGAGCGCGATCGCTTCCCCGAGAAAGTGTGGCGGGACTGCATCCGCTGCCCGCTGCGGGAGCGATGCGATGAGGTGACGGTGGTGCTCCGGATCGAATAGGCGTCCGCCCCGCCTCAGGCGCTCCGGCGCGGATGTCTTTTCATCTCACCTCTTGGGAGGACAGGCATGGTCCGCAAGGTGGTGCTGGCGTATTCCGGCGGGCTGGACACCTCCACCATCATCCCGTGGCTACGGGAGACTTACGGGTGTGAGGTGATCGCCTTCTGCGCCGACATCGGCCAGGGGGCGGAGGAAATGAAGGGCATCGAGGAACGGGCCTACGCCGGCGGGGCCTCGAAAGTGATCATCCGCGACCTGCGGGAGGAATTCGTGCGGGATTACATCCTGCCCACGGTGCAGGCCGGCGCGGTCTACGAGGGCAAGTATCTCCTCGGGACGGCGATGGCGCGGCCCCTGATCGCCAAGCATCAGGTCGAGATCGCGTTGGCCGAAGGGGCCGATGCGGTCGCCCACGGGGCCACCGGGAAGGGGAACGATCAGGTCCGCTTCGAGCTGGCCTATCAGGCCCTGGCCCCCCACCTGCGGGTGATCGCCCCATGGCGGGAGTGGAACATCACCTCCCGCCGGGAGGCCTATGAATACGCGCGGGCCCACGGCGTTCCCCTCGAATGGAGCACCAGCCGCTACAGCCGCGACCGCAACCTCTGGCACGTCTCCCACGAGGGCGGCCCCCTTGAGGACCCCGACTGGGAGCCGGAGGAGGATGTGTTCCTCTGGACCGTGGACCCCACGAAGGCGCCGGACGCCCCGGAGACCATCACCCTGGTCTTCGAACAGGGGGTTCCGGTGGCCCTCAACGGCCAGCCGATGGGCCTGGTGCCCTTGATGGAAGCCCTCAACGCCCTGGGGGCCCGGCACGGCGTCGGGCGGGTGGATCTGGTGGAGAACCGGCTGGTGGGGATGAAGTCCCGGGGCGTCTACGAGACCCCAGGGGGCACCATCCTGGTGGAGGCCCTGCGGGCGCTGGAGACCCTGTGCCTGGACCGGGAGACCATGCACTTCAAGCAGGTCCTGGCGCTGCGCTATGCGGAGCTGGTTTACTATGGCTGGTGGTTCAGCCCGCTTCGGGAGGCGATGGACGCCTTCGTGCGGACGGTGATGCGCAACGTCACCGGGGAGGTCCGGCTCAAGCTCTACAAGGGGAACGTCTTCGTCGTCGGCCGGCGATCGCCCTACAGCCTTTACCGGGAGGACATCGTCTCCTTCGACACCGTGGGGGCTTACGACCACAAGGATGCCGCCGGCTTCATCCGGCTGTTCGGGCTGCCCCTCAAAGTCCATGGCCTGATCACCCGCGGGCTGCGAGGCGAGCCCCGCGCCCCCGAGGAGCGGGATTAAGCCTCCCGTGCGGCCTCTCGCTCTCAGACGTCCGCTGGGTGGGGGACGCGGGCGACGAGGATCTCCTCGGTGTCATCCCCCCGGGCGACGGCCAGGAAGCCGGGGCGTGGGCCGAGGTCCCGGTACCCCCGATCCCTGGGGGCGAGCGCGGGATCCCGGGCGAAGAGGGCCGACTGCCCATAGAAGGCAAGGTCGAAAAGGGCCCCGGTCATCATAGGGTTGACCGCGTAGGCGAAGAGGCCCTCCGCCACCGTGGCCGCCCACGCCCCCCGCAGCCAATCCGCCTGCTGCTCCGGGGTCCAGGGGCCTGGGTTGGCTGAGGGCTGGACCAAGATCTCGGCCCCCAAACCGGCCAATCGCTCCCGCACCGGCGACTCGGGGGCGAAGGCATCCAGACAGATGGCGATCCCCACACGGCCGACCTCCGTGGGGAACACCTGGATCCCCTCCAGGGGCCCGGGGGTGAGATCCAGCCCCTGTGGGCCTTCCAAGTCGATGAGGGCCACTTTCCGTTGAAAGCCGATCAGGGCGCCATCGGGCCCGAACAGGCCAGCCGTGTTGTAGACCGCAGGCCCTCGCGGACGCGACCCCCTCGAGGGGGCTCCGATGCGCCCAGGGATCTCGGCGAGGGGAGCGGAGCCGGCAACGAGGTAAACCCGGTGCCTCCGGGCCAACGCGGAGAAGGTCTCCTGGTAGAGCGTCGCCAGCCGCGGCTGGATCGCGAGCAACAGCGCGCGGGCCCAGCGGACCCGGAAGCGGAGCCGGTAGTAGAGGGCGGGGAGGAAGCGCCGGCGCGGGGCGAAGGCCATTGCGTCCGCTATGGAAGGCCGCTCCAGGAGCGCCGGGGGGAGGGTCGCCAGGGCGGCCAGCAGCCCCACATCCTCCGGGAGCACGACCAACGCCGGCGCCCCTGGATCCAGCAGGGCGGTGGCGCGGGCCAGCAGCTCCCCCATCCGGGACGCAAAGGCCTCCGGGGAGCGACCATCCCGAGGCGACCAGCGCATCTGGATGGCGACGAGCTGGATCATGCGCATGGCGTCCTCTCGGTGCGCTCGGCTGGCCCGTCAGCGGGAGAGAGCGCCGCGTTCCGATAGAGGCCGTGGGTGTAGATGTAAGCCTCCACCTCCGGCGGGACGAGGTAGCGGATGGAGCCGCCGCTTTTGACCCGCCGGCGCAGATCGTGGGAGGCGATGTCCAGAAAGGGCGCGTCCAGCCAGATCACCCGCTGGCTCACCCCCGGCAGCGCCTGCTCCAGGAGGGGCAAGTGGACGACGTAGCCGGGCCGGGGCATCACCGCCAACCAAGTCATCTGGATCAGGCGGTGCGGATCCCGCCACCGGGGGAGATCCACTAGGGAGTCGGCCCCCATCAAAAAGAAGAACTCGGCGTCGGGGTGGAGCCCCCGCAGGTGGATCAGCAGGTCGACGGTGTAATGGGGGCCAGGGCGATCGATGTCAGCCCGGGAGATCTCGAAGTGGGGGTTGCCGGCGATGGCGAGGGCCAGCATGTTCAGACGGTGCGCGATCGGCGTGACCTCCCCCGCCGGCTTGTGGGGGGGTTGGGCCGCAGGGATGAACAGCACCCGATCCAGGCCCAGCTGGATGCGGGCCTGTTCGGCCAGCACCAGATGCCCGTAATGCGGGGGATCGAAGGTCCCCCCCAGCAGACCCAGGCGGTTCATCGGCTCGTGCTCCGTGTGCTGCTTCGGGACGCCGGCGTTCTGCAGCGGGCCGGCCGCCTCATTCGGGGCGCCTCCCTACGTCCGCCCAGTCCACCCACTCCAGCTCCACGTCGCCGATGTAAACGGTGTCCCCCGGCCGGACCCCTGCCCGCTCCAGGGCCTCGATAACCCCCAGCCGCTCCAGCTGGCGGTGCAGGTGCATCAGGGCCTCCGGGGAATCCAGCCGGGCCATCCGGATCGCCCGCTCCGCGGCCGTCCCCAGGACCCGCCATCCGTTCCGTTCCCGGACCACCTGGATCGGGGTCTCGCGGCGGAGGAGGGGCGGCGCGGTCGGCCGCAGCGGAGGCGGTGGGGGAGCCTCCTGCAATCGTTTCCAGGCCTCCCCCATCAAGGCACGGGTGCCCTGCTTCGTCGCCGCGGAGATCGGGTGGACCGAAAGGCCGCGGGCGGCGAAGGCGGCCTTCACCTCCGGCCACCGGGCCTGGACCTCCGGCAGATCCATCTTGTTGAAGGCGATGATCTCAGGCCGCTTCAGCAGGTCGGGGTTGTAGTGGCCGAGCTCCGCACGGATCGCCTCGTAATCCGCTACGGGATCCGGCGAGAGCCCATCCAGCACGTGGATCAGGACGCGGGTGCGCTCGACGTGGCGCAGGAAGGTCAGCCCGAGGCCCGCCCCTTGATGGGCGCCCTCGATCAGGCCGGGCAGATCCGCCAGCACGAAGGAGGCCGTGTCATCCAGAACCACTACCCCCAGATGGGGGTGGAGGGTGGTGAAGGGATAATCCGCGATCTTCGGCCGAGCGGCCGTCACCGCCGCCAGCAAGGTGGATTTCCCGGCATTGGGCTTGCCGATCAACCCGACATCCGCCAGGAGGCGGAGCTCCAGGTGGAGGCGGCGGAACTCCCCGGGCTCCCCCCGCTCCGCGATGCGGGGGGCCTGGTTCGTGGGGCTGGCGAAGGCGGCGTTCCCCCGCCCGCCCCGGCCGCCCCGAGCGACCACCACGGCCTGGCCGGGCTCGGTGAGATCCGCCAGAATCTCGCCTGTGTCCCCGTCCCGGACCACGGTCCCTGGGGGCACCTCCAGGATCAGATCCTTGCCGCTGGCGCCGGTTTTCCGCCCCCCGCGTCCGTGGCGGCCGTCCTCGGCCCGGAAGCGGCGGTGGCGATAATAATAGGCAAGGGTGTTCAGATGGGGGTTCACCCGCAGGATCACGTCCCCGCCCTTGCCCCCATCGCCGCCGTCGGGCCCGCCCAGGGGCACGTATTTCTCACGCCGGAACGAGACGCAGCCATCGCCGCCGTCCCCGGCTTTCACTTCGATGACCACCTCATCGCAGAAGACCCA
>JBEPYX010000015.1:0-12696 GCA_041641155.1 Thermoflexus sp. | reverse complement strand
CGGATGCCACAGGCCCTCCCCCTGCTTCCCCCTCCGAATGGGTGTCCCGGCTTCGGGCCATCGAGGGCGTCCTCGGCGTGGTGGTCAGCGGCCCGGATGGGGTGGTGATGGCAGCGGAGGTGCCGGAGGGGAAAGGGGAGACCGAAGGGGCGATCACGGTGTATCTGGCGGCGGCCGCCGAGGCGATGGCAGACCTCCTTCCCCTGGGTTCCTTCGAGCATGCGGTGGTCTCGGAGCCGCAACAGCGGCTGTTGATCCTTCGACGCTCGCCCTTCATCCTCGGCTTGGTCCTTTCCCCCCAAGCCTCGCCGACCCTGGTCCTGTCCGAGGTCCTTCGCCGGATGGCATGAAGGTCCCCGGGCTCTGGAGGTGGAGTGGGGAAGGGGATGGCGCTCCGGGCGTTTCCAGCGTGAGCGGCGCGCCGGGGGGCGGCTTGAGGCGGCCTGTTAGATTTCGGCTTCCCGGTTTCGCCTTTCAGGGGGAGGGGAGATGATGTGGGAAGAGCTGTTGCGGGAGCTGCACACGGTTCCGGGCGTGGAAGGCGGTTTCCTCCTGGATGAGGAGGGGAACCTCCAGGGGAGCACGCTGCCGGAGCGATACCCGCATGAGGCCCTCGCCGCCGTCGGGCGCATCGCCGCCCGCACCCTGAGCGCCCTCGAAACCTCCCGCCGTCGGGTGCAGGAGGTGGACCTGGTGTTCACGGAGGGGCGGCTGATCCTCCGTCGGACCTCTGGGGGGATCCTGGGCGTCGCCTGTGCCCGCGCGATGAACCGGCCGCTGCTGGATCTGGCCCTCGGCCCGGTGATCCGATCCCTCCGCGCTGGGATCAAGGGGCGCCCGACGGCCCCCCGCAAAGCCCGTCCGCCGGTTCCCTCCCTCTCCACGGTCCTCCGGGATCTGGTGAAGGAGGGGCGGGACCTGGTGGAGGCCGCGCGGGCCCGCGGGCTGACGCTCCGGCTGGTGGGCAGCGCGGGCGTCGCCTATCATTCCCCCTCGGCGGCCCGGTATCTCTCGGCCCCCTCCGGGATCGGGCTGGAGCTGGCCGCTGCCTCCCGTGAGGGGAAGGCCCTGGCGGCGTTCCTGGAGGCACAGGGCTATGTTCCCTTCGCTCGCTTCAACGCCTTTTATGGGAACCGGCGACTGCACTTCCAGCGGCCGGGGACCGGGCGGCATGTGGATGTGTTCCTGGACGCCTATGAGATGTATCACCGGGCGGAGTTCGCGTCCGTCCTGACCCGGGAGGGGGTGGCGTTGCCGCCCACTTGGCTCCTGCTCTCCCGCCTGCAAGTGGTGGAGGCGGGGGAGGCGGATCTCATGGAGATCGCGGTCCTCCTGCTGGACCATGAGGTGATCGAGGGGGAGCAACCGGAAACGGTGGATCTGCGGGTGATCGCTGGGTTGTGCGCCGACGATTGGGGCTGGTATCGCACCGCAACGCTGAACCTGGGGCGGGTGGCCCGGCTGATCGAGGGATGGGAGCCGGAGGACCGCGAGCGGGTCCGCGACCGCCTGGAGCGCGTGCGGCGGGCCATCGAGGCGGCCCCCAAGAGCCTGGGCTGGCAGATGCGGGCCCGCGTCGGTGAGGCGGTGCGCTGGTATCAGATTCCGGTTCGGATCGAAGAAGGGCCGCGGCCGGATATGGCGATCGGGTGAGGGGCCGAAGGGGGGCCGGATGGGGTGGGAGCGGATGCGTCGTCTGGGGCGGGCGATCGGGGAGATCCTGTATGGGATGGCCCTGCACGACATGGTGCGGGCGAACCTGCGCCAGAGGGGCTCCATGGAGCACCTCTTCCTATTGATCACTTTCGGGGATCTGGTGGGCCTCCCCATCATCCCGCCGTATTACTGCATGCGCCTGCTGCCCTTTGTCGTCTCCGAGATCCACGCATGGCGCCGGCGCCTCCTTCGCGAGCGGGACCTCACCGACATGCTGTTCTGAGGTGGGAAGTGACAGCTCCCCGCCGGCGGATCCTGGTGATCATCGAGGGGACCGATCTGGCCCGCTACGCCGCGCTCCTGGAAGCGGCGTCGTCGGACTGGGAGCTCCTCACCCTGTCCCCCCATGAGGCGCTCGCCCAGCCGATCGAGCAGGAGCCCCTGGATGCGATCCTGATGATCGGGGGCGACATGCCGGAGGAGTGGCATGCCCGCTGGGGCCGGAGCGGACGAGCCCCGCTCCGGCTCCGGTTGAGCGATGAGGCGCTGCGGGCCTGTCGGTGCTCGGAGGGGCCATGGGATTGGATCCTCCCGGCCTCCTGCTCGTGGGCGGATCTGGCCGCCTTGCTCCCCCCAGGGTCCCAGGGGGCCGGACGGGAGGTCCCGGTGCGGAAGGTCCTGCTGGCCGGGGAGGCGGCGGTCGGCAAGACCTCGCTGGTGACGTTCTATCTGCGCCGCGCCTTCGATCCCCACCGTCAGATGACCATCGGGGTGGACATCCACGTGTGTCCGGTGGAGGTCGAGGGGATAGCGGTGCGGCTGGTGGTGTGGGATGTGGGGGGGCAGCGGCGCTTTGCGGCCCTCCGGGATCTGTTCTACCGGGGCGCCGCCGCCGGCGCCTTGGTCTTCGATCTGAGCAACCGCCTCTCGTTTTATCAGCTCCTGGGCTGGTGGCAGGAGCTCCGGACCCGCGTGGGGCCGATCCCCCTGCTGTTGGTGGGGAACAAGGCGGATCTCCCGCGGGAGATCTCCCGCCTCGAGGCGGAATCCCTCGCCCGGGCCTGGGATCTACCGTATTTCGAGACCTCATGCGTCACCGGGGCGGGGGTTCCCGAGTTCTTCCGTGCGCTGGCGATGGCCGCCCTGCGGGGGGTCCCCCCGTGATCCCTCATGGCCTAAAACGGCTTGGAATCATGCGAGCCATCCCTGCTGGCGGGCGAAGGATGTGATCATGGGAATCTCGAAGTAGTACCCCTGATAGGCCTGAATCCCGTAGTAGATGAACAGCACCAGCGCCGCCAGGCCCAAGAGGGGAATGATGCAGTTGATGATGGGGATCAACCCGAGGACGAAGAAGAGGACCGTGAGGGCGATCTGGGCGACCAGGGCCTGCACGGCGTGATACTTCTGGAAGGGGCGGTTTTTCATGTCGGTGAGCAGGATGATCAAGGGGACGATGATCCCGATGACGTAAGCGAGCAGCGCCATCAGACGGTCCTGATCCCCAGCCTCCTCTGCCGTCGCCTTCCGCACGTTCGTAAGCATCCGCACCTCCTTTGCGGATCGAGCAACCTTCAGCGCCATCGGGTTCCGTTGGGACGTCTACTTTACCCCAATCCACAACGCCCTCTGAGGAGTGTCATTCTCATTATATCCGAGAAGTCGATTCGCGCAAGATGTTTGACGAAATTCAAATAAATTTCGCGCATGGGCCTCCCGATTCGATGGGGGAGGGTGAGATAGGCCATGGGGACCCGACCTGTGCCGTTCGGGGTGGGTCGCCTCGTTTGACGAGGGCTTCCCATCCGGTTTATGGTTATGGCGAGGTCAGCATCCCAACTTCAACGGGTTGAACGGAGCGGACGCGATGCTGGACGTGGAGCGCATCCGACGCCATCCGGATGAGGTCCGAACCGGGCTCCTCCACCGGAGGGAATCGCCCGAGCTGGTGGATCGCTTCCTGGAGCTGGATGAGGCCTATCGTTCGGTGCTGCAGGAGGTGGAGCGGCTGCGGGCGGTGCGCAATCAGGTCTCCCGCGAGATCGCCAAGATGCCGCCGGGGCCAGAGCGAGAGGCCCGGATCGCCGAGATGCGCGAGCTGGGCGATCGCCTGGCCGCGGCGGAGGCGCGGCTCCGCGACCTGGAGGCACAGCGGGAGGATCTGCTGTTGCAATTCCCCAACATCCCTCACCCCAGCGTCCCTGTGGGCCCGGATGAATCCGCCAACCGAGTGGTGCGGGTAGAGGGGGAGATCCCGGAGTTCGATTTCCCGCCGCTCCCCCACTGGGAGCTGGGCCCGCGCCTCGGGCTGATCGATTTCGAGCGTGGGGTGAAGCTCTCGGGGAGCCGGTTCTATGTGCTCTGGGGGCTGGGAGCTCGGCTGGAGCGAGCGCTGATCAACTGGCTGCTGGATCTCCACACCCAGGTCCACGGCTACACAGAGGTCTACGTCCCCTTCGTGGTCAAGCGCGAGGCCCTCGTGGGCGCCGGGCAGCTTCCCAAATTCGAAGACAATCTTTATCACGATGTTGAGGACGACATCTGGCTGGTCCCCACAGCCGAGGTGCCCCTCACCAACCTGCACCGCGACGAGGTCCTGGAAGGGGACCAGCTCCCGCTCTATTATGTGGCTTACACCCCTTGCTTCCGCCGCGAACGGATGTCCGCCGGACGGGATGTGCGGGGGATCAAGCGGGGACACCAGTTCGATAAGGTGGAGCTGTATAAGTTCACCACCCCGGAGACCTCGTATCTGGAACTGGAGAAGATGGTGGACGATGTGGTGGACACCTGCCGGCGCCTCGGGCTGCCGACCCGGGTGGTGGAGATCTGCACGGGGGATCTGGGGTTCGCCGCGGCGAAGACCTACGACGTCGAGGTGTATGCGGCGGGGTGCGGGGAGTGGCTCGAGGTCAGCTCGGTGAGCAACACCGAGGACTTCCAGGCCCGACGGGCCAACCTGCGTTACCGGCCGCGCCCCGGCGCCCGCCCCCGCTATGTGCACACCCTCAACGGCTCCGGCCTGGGCCTCCCCCGCACGGTGATCGCCATCCTGGAGAATTACCAGCAGCGGGACGGCAGCATCGTCGTCCCTGAGGTCCTGCGGCCGTATATGGGGGTGGAGGTCCTCCGGGGACCGACGTGAAAGGGGGAGCGCGGCGCCCCCACGGGCCGGCCGGGGTGAGGCGGCGGGCGGTCTTCGGCATCGCACGCGGGATTGGACTCGGACATGGGAAACGCGGACGCTTGGGAAGCGCGCTGGCGTCGGCTCCGGGGCGGCCGGGCAAATCGAGCGGAATCCCCGCGCCGGGGGGACGCGGGGATCGGCGTCTGGGAGGAATCCCTGCCGCTGTTCACATGGCATGGGGATCTCCCACTGGAGGCCTGGCGCACCGCGCCGTGGGAGGCCGTGGCCACCCTCGCAGGCCATCCGGACTGGTTGGACATCCCGCCGGAGGGCGTGCTCTTCCTGGACACGGAGACGACCGGCCTGGCCGGCGGCGCGGGGACGTTGATCTTCCTGATCGGCTTCGCCCGATTGGAGGGCGAGGCGGTGGCCTTCCGCCAGATCTTCCTCGCCGATCCGGCGGCCGAGCGGGCTTTCTGGGAAACCTTCCTCGCCCTGACCGCCGGCGCCCAAGGACTGGTGACGTTCAACGGGCGGGGCTTCGATCTCCCCCTGATCGAGATGCGGCTGAGCCTTCATCGGCTCCACTGGTCCGGGCTGGACCTTCCCCATTGGGACCTCCTGCCGACCGCCCGGCGCCTCTGGCGCCGCCGTCTTCCCTCCCGGGCGCTGACCGCTCTGGAGGAGGCGGTGCTGGGGCTAGGGCGTTCCCCCGATGATGTGCCGGGCCCGGAGATTCCATCCCGTTACTGGGCGTATCTCCAGACCCGGCGCATGGACCTCCTGGAAGGGGTATTCGCCCACAACCGGCAGGACGTGCTCTCGATGCTGACCTTGGCCGCCCGGCTGGCCCATCTGTTCGAGGCTCCAGAGGGCGACGCGGCGGTTCAGGGCTGGGATTGGGTGCAGCTGGGGCGATGGTATCAGGAGAGCGGCCGTTGGGAGGCGGCGGAGCGGGCCTTCCAGCGGGCCCTGGAGGACGGAGTGGGGGATCCGGCGCTCCGCCGCGCCGCCTGGCAGGCCCTGGGGGCGCTGTTGCGCCGGATGGGGCGTCTGGAGGAGGCGGCCCAGGTCTGGCGGGAGTGGGCCACGGAGAGCCCGGGGGACGTGTGGCCAGCGGCTTGGCTGGCCCGTTATTACGAGCGCGTGGCGCGGGACCCCCGCGAGGCCCGCCGCTGGGCGCGGATCGCTTTGGAGCGCATCGACCTCCAAGGGGAGCCAGAGCGCTGGGAGGGCCTTCGGCAGCGTTTGCGGCGCCGCATCCTCCACGATGGGTGGAGCGATGGATCCCCTCTCATATGGCCGCTGGGTGAAGCGGGATCCGCTCACCGCGGGGGCTGGTAGCCGGCCTCCCAGATCCTCCGATATCGCTCGACCTCTTGGGCCCAGCGGGCATCATCCCAGCCCAGCGCCCCCTGGAGGCGCGGGCGGTGGCGCTCCAAGAACGACAGCGCTCCGCCGGGCAGCTGAAACCCCAACCGGGTTCGCCGCAGCAACAGGTCATCCAAATGGACCACGGCCTCGTGGGCGATGGCCCAGCGCAGCTCGGCCCAGCATGTTAAGGTCCGGGGGATCGGCTGCCGCTCCTCCGATGGGGTCTGGAGGAACCACGGGAGCGCCTCCGGCCCGTAACGGCCAGCCCAACGAAGCCACTGGGTCGGCTCGACCGCTTCCATCGCCTCCGGTACGGTTTCGCCTCCCTTGCGATCCGCCGGGGGGATCGTGGGGGGCGGCAGCCGGCGCCGGAGCGCGCGAAGGGCATCGCGCGCCATCAACCGGAACGTGGTGAGCTTCCCCCCCGTCACCGTCAGGATCCCCTCCTCCCACACCGCGTGATCCCGGGGCTCCCGCGAGGGGGGCTGCCGCCCGGTCCCCACCACCGGCCGAACTCCGGTGAAGGTGGCCACGACATCGGAAGCGGAGAGATCCAAAGAGGGGAAGGCCCGCTGCAGGGCGGTCAACAGGTATTCGAACTCCTCCGGCCGGATGGCCGGCTCCTCGTCCAGATCTTGGTCGTGGTCGAGATCGGTGGTGCCCACCAGCGCCATGCCCTCCCAGGGGAGGACGTAGAGGGGGCGGTGGTCGCGGGGGTGCAGGAGGATCAGCCCCTGGGCGAGGGGGAGGCGCCATCCCGGCAGCAGGAGGTGGCTGCCCCGCAGGAGCCGCAGCCGTGGCGGCCGGCCGAGCTTCCTCCGCAGCCGATCCGCCCAGGCGCCGGTGGCGTTCACTACCGCCCGGGCCCGAACCTCCGCCTCCCGGCCGGACACCTGATCCCGGACCACGACCCCCTCAACGGCCCCCAAGCGGGTTTGCAGGAGATCCTCCACCCGCGCGTAATTCAGCGCCGCGGCGCCCCGGCGGACCGCCTCCAGGATCAGCCGCAGCACCAGCCGGGCATCGTCCGTGAGGGCGTCCGGATACACGTATCCGCCCTGGAGGCCTTCCGGGTGCAGATGGGGCGCACGGGCCTGCAAGGCTTCCCGGGAGAGATAGCGGTGGGCCCGCCGTCCGGCGAACCGATCGTAGATCCAGAGCCCTAGGGCGGCGACCGGGCGCGGGAGGGGATCATCGCGATACAGGGGGAGCAGGAAGCCCAGCGGCTCGATCAGACCCGGGAACGCGCGCAGGAGGGACTCCCGTTCCCGTACTGAGTGCCAGGTGGTGCGGAACTGGCCTTGGCGCAGATAACGCAACCCGCCGTGGATCATCTTGCCGGATCGGCTGGAGGTGCCCCAGGCGAAGTCGCGTTGCTCCAGAAGGAGGGCCCGGAATCCCTGGCGCGTGGCCTCGTGGAGCAGCCCGGCGCCGGTAATACCACCGCCGATGATGACGAGATCCCATGGCTCCTGGAGCCGCTGCCATGCTGCCTCGCGATTCAACGACATGGGCCCATCCTCCGACGCGCCTGCTTCCCTCATCCGGAGGGCAGATCCCCCGAGCCGTTGTTGCGGGACGTCCGGAGATGCGCCCCCCAAAGGATCGGCGGCTCAATCAAGCCGGCGGATCGGTCAGCTTCCCAGGATTCATGATCCGATGGGGATCCACGGCCTGGAATACGGCCTGTAGGATCTTCAGGCCCAGCGCTCCCTTCTCCGCCTCGAGATACGGCCGATGGTCCACCCCGACGCCGTGCTGGTGGCTGATCGTCCCCCCCAGGCGCACGATGGTCTCGCTGGCCGCCCGCTTCAGACGCCACCAGCGCTCCAGGTTCTCGTCCGGATCGCGGGCCAGCCGGAATATGAACGTGGTATAGACGTTGGCCCCATGGGGGTAGACGTGGGAGATGTGGCTGAAGGCCACCACGCGCTCCCCGATGTCCTCCAGACCCCGGCGGAGGGCCGCCTCGATCGCGGCGACCATGCGCGGCACCCGGGCCCAGACCGTTGCCGTCTCTAAGGTATCCACTGCGTATCCGAGGGTCCAGAGGGTGTTGCGAAGATACGGCGAGCGGAAGCGCTGGCGGAGCCATTCCCGGGCCAGGAGGCTCCCGAGCGATCGGCCGCGGTGGCGGGCGGCGATGGCATGGGCCTCGGCTATCGCGGCGTGGACCACACGGCGGGCCCCCGCGGCGGCGACCAGGAGCATAGACCGGGTTTCCCCCAACCCCTGCCAGCCCAGCCAGCCCTCCAGCAGGCGGACCAGTCGCTCGCGGCCGGCCAGGCGCAGGGTGATCTGGGCCTCCTCGGGGGCGCTCAGCCGGAGCATCAGGAGGGGGAGCCCGGCCTGGACCATCTCCCGCGTCGCTTCCAGCCCCTGCTCGAAATCCGGGAAAAAGAACGCCCGGAAGGCCTCGGCCTCCGGCAGCGGCCGCACCCGGAGGGTCGCCTCGGTGAGGATCCCCAGCCGGCCCTCGGCCCCTAAGACCCAGTGGCGGAGGTCCGGGCCGGCAGCGGAGGGAGGCAGGGTGGGGAGGATCAGGGGACCTTGGGGTGTCTCCAGCCGCCCGCCGACGAACATCTCCTCGATGCGGCCGTAGCCCAGGGCGAACTGGCCGACGGAGCGGGTCATCACCCAGCCCCCCAGGGTTGAGTATTCGAAGGATTGGGGGAAATGCCCCAGGGTGAAGCCGTGGGCGCGCAAGGCGGCCTCCAGATCCGGCCCGCGGACGCCGGCCTGGAAGGTGGCGAGGGCGCTCCGGCGATCGAAGGCCAGGAGGCGGTTCATCCGACAGAGGTCCACGGCCAGGGCCGGGCGCGGATCGGGGAGCACCCGGAGGTGTCCGACCACGCTGGTGCCGCCCCCCCAGGGGATCACCTGGGCGCCTACGGCCGCCGCGTAGGCCAGCAGGGACCGCACCTCCTCATTGGTCTCCGGGAACGCCACCCCGTCCGGGGCGTGGATCCGCCCGCTGCGGGCGGCGATCCAGTCGGGCATGCCCTGGGCGATGGCGTGGCGGAGCCGGACCTCCGCCTCGGTTCGGACCAGCGGGTGGGGCGGGAGCTGGGACGGCGGGATCGCCGCCAGGGCTGCCTCTAGGGGGCAATCCTGCGGCGGCGTCCCCGGCCCCAGCTGCTCCTCCAGGAGGCGTTGGGCGGCCGGGGGCAGCGGAACCTCAACCGTTTCCTCTCCCCATCCGTTCCATCGCCGCATCGGTGGGTCACCGCACGGAGGTCGAGTTTCAAGACGATCGTTACAAGTGTTGCAAGTATGGACTAGGACCTTTTGATCGGCCATAACCATTATAGCCCCTTGGATCGGATCCCATACCGATCCGTGAGGGGTTTCCCGGTGCCCTGCAGCCCTGCGCCTCAACCTTCAAATTCGCAGCCTCTTGACATGCCAAGCGATTTAATCATAATATCATAACAAATCTGGGCAGGCGTTTGGAGATGCCGGGTCAGTGGAAGCTGGATTGGGCCAGCGGGGTTCCGCTTCACGAACAGCTGAAGGAGATCCTGCGGTCGGAGATCTTGGAGGGGCGCTGGCGGCCTGGTGATCGCCTGCCGACGGAGGCGGAGCTGTGCGCTCGCTATCGGGTGAGCCGGGCGCCCGTTCGCCAAGCGCTGGAGGATCTGGCGCGCGAAGGCCTGATCATCCGGCAGCGGGGCCGGGGGACGTTCGTGGCGTCCCCCAGGGATTCGCGCGGTGGTCCAGTGGTGTTGCGGGCGGTCCTCTCCCATCCCCGGTGGCGGATCCCTTTAGATTGGGCGGTGAGCCGCTGGAACGCAGAGCACCCGGACCGTCCCCTGGAGCTGGTTGTCCATGAGGTTCCCTTCCTTCGGCTCCGCTCCACCCTGATCGAAGCGGTGGGGAACGGGGAGGCGCCGGATTTGTCTATTCTCGATTCCGCGTGGTTGGCCGAGTTTGTCTCCCTTCGTTACCTACGCGCCGTTGGGGAGATCGACCCGGTATGGGAAGCCCAGGCGATCGATTGGCTGACGCCTGGTCTGCGGCCCGTCTGCGTTCTGGACGGGCGTCTGTATGCGGTCCCGATCAGCATGGATGTCAGTGTCCTCTGGGTGCGTCGGGATTGGTTCATGGCGGAAGGCCTGCCCCTGCCACGCTCGTGGTCGGAGCTTGTGGAGGCCGGTCGCCATTTCCAGCGCCCCGAGGTCCAGCGACGCTACGGCCTCGGCCCCTATCCGATGGCTATGGTCGCTGGGCGGACCGGTGGGGAGACCACCACCTACCAGACCCTCCCTTTCCTTTGGGCGAACGGAGGGCAGCTGATTGCGGACGGTCGGGTGCTGCTGGATCAGCCGGCGACGTATGAGGCGTTGGCTTTTCTGCGAGGGTTGATCTGGGAGCATCACCTGATGCCGCCGGAGGTCATCGCCTTCCACCGCGAGCAGGCGGCGCTCTGGTTGGCGGAGGGGCGGGTGGCGATGGCCGTTGGGGGGACCTATGAGGCGGAGCTGATCCGCCAGGTCGCTGGCTGGGATGAGACGACGTTCCTAGAGCGGATCGCTGTTGTTCCCATCCCGGCCGGTCCCCACGGCCGGCCAGTGGGCCTGCTGGGCGGCATGGTCTTCGCGATCTACCGCCAGTCTCGCCATCCCGAGCAGGCCCTGGCCTTATTGCGGCTGGCGATCGCCGAGGAGGCGCTGATCGCTTTCGCCCGATCCACCTACCGCCATCCACCCTGGATCCCAGCGGCATCCGGTTTGATCCGCGAGCAGGATGGATTCTTGGCCCGCACGTTGCCCATGGTGGAGCAGGGGCGGCCTCGACCGCCTTTGACGGCTTACGCGCGGGTGTCTGAGGAATGGCAGGCGCTGGTGGAAGAGGTGCTGGCCCGACGCCGCCCGTTGGAGATGGCAGTTCGGCGGACCGCGGAGCGGATCGCTGCCCTGACTGGGTCCGTGCTGTCCGATGACCTTCCTCTCTAACCGAAAGGAGGTGTGTGATGTGGAAGCGACGGCCCTACATCCTGCTCCTCCCCATCCTCACCGTTCTTTTAGCGTGTCAGCCGACGGTTGCCCCGACGCCTACTCCTACTTCTCCTCCCGCCATCTCTCCGCCCACGCCGACCCCCTCCCCTGTCCCCTCGAAGCCGGTTGTTTTCCTCTCCACACAGCTGCGACCGGTGGAAGAGGCAGAGAAAATGAGGAACGTGATCCTCCGTCCGTTCGGCGTCCCCGTGGAGTTCATTCCTGAAGATGAAGGGCCCTTCCACGATCGCATCCGCGCTGAGATCCAGGCCGGGAAGGTCACGGTAGATGTGGTGGGGGCGTTGCATGGGAACTTCGTCACCATGCTGAAGGACAACGCCCTGGAGGATCTGACCCCCTTGATGGCGCGCTTGAAGGATCGCCCGATGGTCGCCCAGTTTGTGGAGTTGGGGAAGCTGGGCACCGAACGCCAGTATTGCATCCCCTGGATGCAGGCCACTTATATTTTGGCGATCAATAAGAAGGCGCTGGATTATCTCCCGACGGGGGCAGATCTGAACGCCCTGACCTGGGATCAGCTTCGCCAGTGGGGCGAGAACATCCACAAGGCGACCGGGGAGCGCAAGCTGGGCTTCCCCCTGGGTCCGAAGGGCTTGATCCATCGCTTCGTCCAGGGCTATCTCTATCCTTCCTACACGGGCGCCTTCGTCACCACATATAAGAGCCCCGAGGCGGTGGAGATGTGGAAATCCTTCAAGGCCCTCTGGGAGCATGTCAACCCGCAATCCACGACCTATGACTTCATGCAGGAGCCGTTGCTGGCCGAGGAGGTGTGGATCGCATGGGATCACACCGCCCGCCTGGTCAACGCCTTCAAGGAACGTCCTGACGACTTTGTCGCCGCGCCTACCCCGGCCGGGCCGAAGGGCCGTGGCTTCATGCCTGTCCTGGCCTGTCTAGGGATCGTGAAGGGCGCGCCGAACCGGGAAGGGGCAGAGGCGCTGATCGAGTTCCTCACCCGCCCCGAGACCCAGCTCACGATCCTCCGCGAGGTGGCCTTCTTCCCGGTGCTGGATCTCCCGATGCCGGCGGATATGCCGGCCCATGTCCGGATCGAGGGGGAGGCCGTCGTGAAGCAATCCGGTGCCCCTGATGCGATCCCCGCGCTCCTGCCTGTGGGGCTGGGCGGGAAGGCCGGCGAGTTCAACAAAGTGAACCGGGACACGCTGGAGCGCATCGTCCTCAAAGGGGAGGACATCGAGAGGGTCCTTCAGGAGGAGGCCGCGCATCTCCAGGCGATCCTGAACGAGACCGGCGCGGCTTGCTGGCCGCCGGATCCGCCGAGCGCGGGGCCGTGCCAAATCCGTTAAGGGGAACCCCGAGGCGGGGCTATCAGCGAGCCCTCCGCCCTCCTCGATCTTGTGAAGCGGCGTAGGGGAAAAGGACGCCCTCGGCGGGGTTGGGTGCCTTCGGGGCCTGACCCTGCCGAAACCCTGCGGGGTCACAGCGATTGAAGAGATCGGATGGGATCTTCACACATGAAATCCGCAAAGGAGCGCAATGATCCGGGGGAAGGCGTTA
>JBEPYX010000014.1:4961-13399 GCA_041641155.1 Thermoflexus sp. | reverse complement strand
CATAGGCGAGCCGGTTCCGGTGGAGCGGCCGCGCGGTGCGATGATACGCCCGCGCCAACGCGCCCAGCCCGACGGCCGTCCCGATCCCCCACAGCCCCTCCCGGATCCCCCAGGAGGCGAGCACCGGATCCCCCGGCCAGCGGGCGGCCGCCCACCACGCCCGCACCCCCTCGGCGGTTTCCGGACGGTAGGGGATCGTGGCGGCGATCAGGGCAATGCCCGCCGCCAGGGCCATCAGGGGGAGGGCGAAACGGGGAAGTCGGCGCCCGATGAACGGCCAGATCCAGAGACAGGACGCCAGGGGAAGCACCGAGAGGAGCCAGCCTGCGAGGTTCCAAGCGGTGAACCGGACCAGCGGGGGGACGCCCTCTCCAACCGCGATCGCCCACAGCGCCTGCCACACCCCGCCCAAAACGATGGAGCCCGCGACCGCCCCCCGTTGGGCTCTTGGAACCCAGCGCCACAGCGCCCCATACCCCCCCGCCAACCCCAGGGCCAGGATCGCCCCGATCGGAACCCCGTGGATCACCGGAAACGGCGGCCACCAGTTAACCATATTGTTATCCCAAAACCCTCTGGGGAAATCTTTGGGAAATCGAGTCACGCCCCTCGTGGGCGACGCCTCCCATCTGCTGTCCCATCGTGGGGCCGGGGGAGGCGGACGGATTTCAATTTACTTCAAAATATAATAAGTTCCTCGCTTTTCCCCGATCTTCAACAGGATCCCCCGCCGGACCAGGTCCGCGAGGTCCAGCCGGAGGGTCTCAGGGGAGACCCCCGGGCACAACTGTTGATACTCCCGGTTGGTGATGCGCCCGTGCTCCCGGATGTATTGCAGCGCCTTGAGCTGGCGCTCGTTCATCGGCGGCTCCCCGCGGGGGAGCGGCGGGCGTTCCTGCCGGTTGTAGAGGATCACCGTGAACGAATACGGCTGGGCGATGAACTTCGGCTGGGGATGGCCGGCCCGGACCATCTCCTCGATCATCCGGTCGATCCCCAGGCCCAGCTCCTCGATATACCCCCAGTAGAACAACCCGGAGACGATGCGGGGGTTGCGGGAGTAATGCTCGTCTACGATGTTGTCCAGGGTGATGTGCCCGGGCAGCCCCCCCGGGCTGCTCACCTCCAGGCGATCGGCGAACTTGCGGATCTCGATCCGACGCCCCCGGAGCCGGTAATCCCGATGGCACACCGCGTTGACGATCGCCTCCCGCACCGCGAAGGGCGGATATTCCGGCTGCTCCTCCCGCTCCAGGCCCCGCACCACCGCCCCCAGCTGCATCTCCTCCCACACGATCTCCCAGGCGCGCTCAATCACCCGCGCCAGCGGGCCGCCGATCTCCTCCCGGCGGGCATACCCCGGCAAGCCCCCCTCGCCGTGGGGCGTCGTCCCGGGGTATTTCACGAAGACCACCCCGCTCTGCGGCAGGAACCGTTGGGGCTGCTTCCCGAACAGCAACAGCCCAGCGACCGTTGGCCGCCCCTCCGGGTCGGTGGCCCCGATCTCCACCAGCAGCTCCTCCACCGTCCCGGCGAACCGCCGGCGCTGCCGCGTCTCCCGCTTGGCCAGGTATTCCTCGATCATCGCCTCGTCCAGATCCTCCCGCCTCGCCCCCGGGACCACCTCGGCCTCATAATCCCCTACCGACTTGGTGGCGGCCAGCTGCTGGATCTCCCGCCCCTCCAGGGATCGGTTCTCCGCGCCCCGGCGGATCAGAACCCGCCCGTCGTCCAGGCTGTGAAGTTCAGGGCTGCGGGGGACATGGAGGAGGACGACGGTCTTGCCCTCCACTTCATTCTGCTCCCAGCGGGTCTGGACAGGGGGACGGCAGCGGAGCAGGGCCTCCCGAAGGGCGGCCTCCACTTCCTCCGGATCCACCCCCACTGCTCTTCCCTCCCCATCCACCCCGATCGCCAGGACGCCCCCGTCCGTGTTCGCGAAGGCCACCAATGTCTCGGCGATCCGCTGAGGGTCCGGATCGCTTAAGAACGCCTGTAATGCCCCAGGCTTCCGCAGACTATCCTTCATCGGCACTTCCCCAACGACTGGAGGGCTCACGCCCATTATAGGGCCAGGACCAGGATTCCCGCTCCGTCGAATCACGGGGCCTGGATCCCGTTCCGAACCTCGTCTTTGCAGGCGCAGGCGACCTTCCGCTCCTCCCCCCGTACCAGCACCCCTTGGTAGAGCGCCAAGCTGGGGAGCGCCTCCCAGCCGCCGAGGCGGAAGGGATGCGCCGGCCCGATCGGTATCCACTCCCCGTTCAGGCGGCGGGCCAGGTGGACATGGGCGGCATCGGCGATCCCCCCCTCGCAGGACGGATGCCCCAGCGGATCCCCCGCCCGCACGCGGGCGCCGGCCGAGACACGCCCTTCCTCCGCGATGTGGAGATAGACCATCACCCAGCCGGTCTCCTCCCGCCCGTCCCCATCGGTATCCAGGACCACGACCCCCTCCCCCGCCCGGGCCACCACGCCATCGGCCACCGCCCGCACCCAGGAGCGGGATGGCGCGCATCCGTCCACATCCGGCGGGGCGAAGTCCAGCGCGCCCCACGCGGCCCCGTTCCCCCATCCCCCGTGCGGCCCGCCGGTGAAATACCACACCTCTCCCTCCCCCCACGGCAACCGCCACGCCGGCTCCGGGGGGACCGGCGGCTTCGGTTCCCCGCGGAAAGGCTCCCCGAAGAGGGCGCGATAGACCGCCGGGAACCCCTCCGGCCCCACCGCCCGGGCCCAGTCCTCCGGCGGCCGCACCGCCGCCAGGAACGCCAGCACGGCCACGGTCCCCGCGTTCAGCCCGTCCGCCACCCGAACCCGCCGCCCATCGGCGAACCGCACCGTCCACATATGCCGCCCTTTGAACCCGTAGTAGCCGTCGTTCAGGCGGTCGGCCGCCCAGTTCAGCTGCCGGTAAAGCCCCTCGTAGCCCGGCCGCGCCCACCCCATGGGATACCACCGGGCCCGCTCATCGGGTGGCTCCCCGCGAACCCAACCGCTCTGCAGCTCCAGCAGGGCCAGCAACACCCGCGGGCCCACGCTGTGGTTCCGCGCCACCTCCTCCACGATCTCGATCCCGCTCCGCGCCCGCCCGCCCACGACCTCTTGATAGCGGCTCAGATAGCCACCGAACCGACGGACCGCCTCGGCGATGGAGAAATCGAGATAGGCCGGCCCGTAGACCAGCTCCGAATCCGGGATCAGTTTCGCCGCTGGGGTTTGCGCGCGGACCCCGACGGGGATCCACAGGGGCTGCCCGATCGAAAGCCGCAGAGGATCCACCCCGGGGTTCATCGCCTGGATGGCCTCCACCGTCGTTTGGAACTGCTGGGCCAGGCGGCTCAAGGTGTCTCCCGCCTGCACCAGGTAAAGCTCCCGATCCGGGGCCACCCCAGGGCGGGGCGGATCCGGGGTAGGCGTCGGGGGAAGCGACGGCCTCCCGGTGGACGGCGGGCGGGGGCGTTCCCGCAAACCGGGCCCCGTCGGGTCTCCCTGCGCCCGGCACGCGATCATGGCCGCCGCGATCCCCCATGCCAGGAACGCCCGGACCCATCGTTGCCCGAAACTGCCCGGCCACGCCCATCCGCCGAACACCCCGAATCCTCCCGAAGGATCTCCGCGACCACGTCGGACGCCATCCTCCCAGAGGGGTATACACGAGCCCGCCGCTCGCAGCAACCGCCTCGTGGACGAACGCGGAGAGCGGGAGGGGATTCCTCCCCATGGCCGATCCGAGCCTCCGATATTAAGATGAACGAGGATATGCGGCGGGCGCATCCGCCGGAGGGGGACCACTTCGGAGGGAGAGGGAAATGGCGGTGCGCCATCGTGCCATCACAGATGTGCCGGGGATCCGGGTGGGCCACGCCCATGATCTGCAGGCCCTGACCGGGGTGACCGTGGTGCTCTGCGAGAAGGGGGCTGTCGCCGGGATGGATCAGCGGGGCGGCGCCCCGGGGACCCGGGAGACCGATGCCCTGCGCCCGATGCACCTCGTCCAGGAGGTGCACGCCGTGGTGCTGGCCGGGGGCAGCGCCTTCGGCCTGGACGCCGCCTCAGGGGTGATGCGATACCTGGAGGAACGCGGGGTAGGGTTCGAGACGCCCGGCGGGCGGGTCCCCATCGTCCCCGCGGCGATCCTCTACGATCTCGGGGTGGGCGATCCCCGCGTCCGCCCGGACGCGGCGATGGGCTACGCGGCGTGTCGGGCCGCGACCGACGGGCCGGTGCCGGAGGGGAACGTCGGCGCCGGCGCCGGCGCGACGGTCGGGAAGATCCTGGGGATGTCTTACGCGATGAAAGGGGGGATCGGGACCGCGTGCCTTGAGATCGGAGAGGGGATCCTCGTGGGCGCGCTGGTGGCGGTGAACGCCCTCGGGGATGTGGTGGATCCCCAGACCGGCCGCATCCTCGCCGGCGCCCGACGTCCGGACGGCCAGGGCTTCGCCGACACGATGGCGGTCCTGCGGACCCTGGCCGGCCATATCTCGCTGAGCTTCCGCCGCCGCGTCCCGGAGAACACCGTGATCGGCGTGGTGGCGACCAACGCGGCGCTGACCAAGGAGGAAGCCAACAAGGTGGCCCAGATGGCTCACAACGGCCTCGCCCGCACGATCCGCCCCGCCCACACCATGCTCGACGGCGACACGATCTTCGCCCTGGCCACCGGCGAGCGGGAGGCGGACGTCAGCATCATCGGGGCCTTCGCCGCCGAGGCCGTGGCCGAGGCGGTCGTCCGGGCGATCCGGGCTGCCGAGGGCATCCCCGGGATCCCCGCGTGGCGGGATCTCCCGGAGGCATGGGGATGAGGCCGGGCGAACACGCTGGGAAAGGAGCGCTCCGATGCGGCACATCGCTCGGGGTGGGCTGGAGGGGCTCGGGCTGACGGCGCTGGCCCTCGCGGGGGCCACGCTCCTCAGCGGCGTCCAGGGGGATCTCACCCCCCATCGGATCTCGGACGGCCTGTTCTGGATCGGGCTGATCTACCTGCTCATCGCGGCCTTCCCCGCGATGGCCGAAATGGGCGGCCACATGGTCGCGCCCTGGCAGGCCCTCCGGGAGCGCCGTCCCATCGAGGAGGTCCTCCACGAGCAGCGCGCCCGCTATGCGCCCTGGGCCCCCGTCACGGGGCGGTTCGGCCTCGCGGGGTTCCTCTGCCTGGCCATCGGCCTCGGGCTGGGCCTGCGGTGAACGCCGCCACGCGCTCAGGGGCCGCAGGGAGCGCATGGGAATCCCGTTCGAGGCTTTTCCAGAACGCCCGATTGGGTTAAAATAAATCAACAATCCGACGTCATCCCCGGACATTTATGAGCCCCGGGGGCCATTGGCCCGGAAGGAACCCCCCGGCGGGCTTCCTCGGTTTTATATTTCGAACCGGAGCGCCGGGCGTGCGGAGGGGAGGTTTACATGGGCAAAGCACGGATCCTGATCGTGGAAGATGACGCAGACATCGCCGAGCTGCTGAGAGCCTACTTCACCGCTCTGGACTATGAGGTCCAGACGGCCGCCCGGGGCCAGGAGGCGCTGGAGCGAACGCGCCAACAGCTCCCCCACCTCATCATCCTGGACATCATCCTCCCGGACATCGACGGCTACGAGGTCTGCCGGCGGCTCCGCACGAACCTGCGCACCAGCCACATCCCCATCATCTTCCTCACTCAGCGCGACGAGCGCAGCGACCGCATCGCCGGCCTGGAGCTGGGCGCCGACGATTACATCACCAAGCCCTTCGACATCGAGGAGCTCCGCCTAAGGGTCCAGAACGCCATCCGGCGCGCGGAACGGGAGAGCCTGAACAACCCGGTGACCGGTCTCCCCAGCGGGCGCCTGATCGAGGACCAGCTGCGCGCCCTGCTCCGCCGCCCGGACTGGGGACTGCTGTACATCGGGATCAATGGGCTGGATGCCTTCCGGGAGGTCTACGGCTTCGTCGCCGGCGATGAGGTGTTACGCTGGACGGCGATGCTGATCGGGGAAGTGGTGGACGAGCTGGGGACGCCCCAGGACTTCATCGGCCACGTGGGAGGGGACGACTTCGTGGTCATCACTACCGCGCAGCGGGCGGAACCCATCGCCCAGGCGCTCCGCCAGCGTTTCGCCGAGGGCGTCGGCACCCACTATGCCTTTCCCGATCGGGAACGGGGCTACCTGGTGCTCACCGACCGCGAGGGGAACGAAAAACACGTCCCCCTGATGAGCCTGGCGATCGGGATCGTCCGGGCGGGGGATTCGATCTTCAACGACATCCGGGAGCTCACAGAGGTCGCCGCGGAGGCGCGGCGCAAGGAGTTGCTGCTGCTGTAGGCGCTGGAGCGTAGGGCGCCCCGACGGGAGGACCACACCCGTCGGCCCCTCCACCGGGAGGTCGGACCGCGGATGGCGTGGCGTCAGCGCTTGCGACGGCTCCTCCAGCCCAGAGGCGATCGCCCTTCCCCCATGGGGGGAGAGGCCGCTTTCATGGATCGATGGGCGGAGCCAACGGTATGGGTCGAGGCCGGTGGCGAGCGGGTGCTCCTCAACGCCGCCGCGCGCGCCTGCTTCGGGAGCCCGCCTCCCGCCTCCCGCCGCGACCTGGAAGATCGCCTCCATCCCCCTGGGATCCTGGGACGCTGGCTGCTGGGCTCGAGGGAGCCGGCCCGCATCGGCCAGCGAGCGCTGCGGGCCAACGCCCTCCCCATCACCCTGGATGGACGCCCGGGGTATCTGATCGTCCTCCAGCCGATCCTCGAGAGCTCCCGATCCGCCCCGGAGATCTCCCCCTACTCCCGGGAGCTGGCGCTGGTCACCGGGATCGCCCGTCTCCTCAGCGCCTCCCTGGATCTGGAGTCCACCCTGGACGCCATCCTGTTCGCCATCCGCCAGGTGATCCCTTACGATCTGGCCGAGATCAACCTGTGGGAACCCGGAGAGCGCCGCTTATACGCCCGAGCCCGAGAGGGAGATCCCCAGGCCATCGCCTGGCTCTCGGAAACCGGCGGGGTCTATCGGCCCGATGAGGGCCTCACGGGCTGGTTGGCCCGGCACCGGCGTCCCTTGCGCATCGAGGATCTGCGCCGCTTCGCGGAGGCGCAGCCCCGCCTGGACCTCGATCGGTTCCCCGCCCGCGCCTTCCTGGGGGTCCCGCTGCAGATCGGGGAGGAGTTCATCGGGACCCTGGAGCTGGTCGCGTATCAGCCGGGTGCTTTCACCGTGGAGCACCTGCGCCTCTTGGAGGCGATCGCCGCCCAGGCCGCCATCGCCATCCACAACGTCCGTCTGTATGAGGCCACCCGTCGATACGCGGACGGGCTGGAGGTCCTGTTCCGCATCGCCGCCCTGAGCGCTGGCTCCCCTTCCCTGGAAGACTTCCTCCGCCGGTCCGTCGCCGAGCTGGCCGAGTGGTTCCGGGCGGAGCGGGTGGTGGTGCTCCTCTACGATCCGAAACGCGAGGAGCTGGCCCCGCACCCTGCCGGCCTGTATGGGCCCTGGCCGCCGGATGCCCTGACGTTCCGCCTCCCCGTCCAGGATCCCGTGTTCGCCAACAGCGTCTTCCGCAGTGGGCGCCCCTTCCGCTCGAACCGCGCCCCCGAGGATCGGCGGGTGATCCCGCCGTATCAAGCGCTCATCGCCCGCTTCGGCATCCGCTCCGTCCTCTCCATCCCCCTGACCACGCGGGAGCAGCCCATCGGGGAGATCCACCTCATCAACCGGCGGGAGGGCCGCTTCACGCCGGACGATGAGCGCCTGGGGGCCGCGATGGGCGTGGTGCTGGGCACCACCCTTTACAACCTTCAACTGATCGAACAGGCCCGGCGCCGCGCGGCACGCCTGCGGGCCATGATGGAGATCGGGCAACGGATCAGCGCCACGCTGGACCTGGACGCGATCTTCGAAACGATCCGCGAGGAGCTCGGCCGCATCCTGGACGCCCGCAACTTCTACGCCGCGCTCTACGATCCCGATGCGGACGAAGTCTCGTTCGTGTTCTACGTCCACCGGGGGGAGCGCTTGGCCGAGCGGCCGAAGCGGCGCGGCGGCCGCGGCCTGACCGAACACGTGATCCGGACCGGACGGCCCCTCCTGCTCCGCGGCGATGTCATGGGCCAGGCGCAGGCCATGGGGGTTGAGCCGGTGGGCACGCCGGCCCGGCTCTGGATGGGCGCTCCCATGCGGATTGGGGATCGGGTGCTGGGGATGCTCGCGATCCAGCACGAAGAGGACGAAAACGCCTTCGACGAAGAGGACTTAGAGCTCCTGCAAGCCATCGCGCACCATGCGGCCATCGCGGTGGAGAATGCCCGGCTCTACGGGGAGATCCGCGAGCGCCTGGAAGCCCGCGTCCACCAGCTGATGGCCTTGAACCGGATCGGCCAAGAGCTGAACGCAAACCTCGACCTGGACCACATCCTCAACCTGGTACTGGAGTCGGCCTTCCAGGTCACCGGCGCGGATTATGGGGG
>JBEPYX010000014.1:0-4951 GCA_041641155.1 Thermoflexus sp. | reverse complement strand
GTCCCCGCCTGCTGCGCAACCTCTCCCCGGAGCAACTGCAGGCGCGGGGGCTGGACCGCCAGCGGCCGGGGGAGGGGTTGATCGGCCAGGCCTTCCAGACCGGTCGGGCGATCTTGGTCCCGGACGTGCACCAGGATCCCCGTTACATCGCCGGGACGCCCGACACCCGCTCTGAGGTGGCGGTGCCCATCTGGTATGGGACGCTGGTGGTGGGCGTCATCGACCTTCAGAGCCGGCGGCCCTATGGCTTCAATGAAGAACAGATCGCCTTCCTGGAGGCCCTGGCCGCCCAGGCCGCGGTGGCCATCGGCAACGCGATGCGCCTGACGGAGGAGGCCCAGCGGAGCGAGCGCTACCGCCAGCGCATCGAGCTGATGCGGGGGATGCTGGAGGTCGGCCAGGCGCTGCGCTCCGAGCGCCCCCTGGAGAACGCCCTCGACGCCATCGCTCATACGATCCAGGAATCCCTCGGCTTCGAGCGGGTCCTGATCAGCCTGCTGGAGGGGGAGCCGCCCGTCCTGCGCCGGGTCGCCCAGGCGGGCCTCCCCGTGGCGGTCTTCGAGCAGATGCGCCGGGCCGCCCCGCCCTGGCGCAACCTCCAGAGCCTCCTGCGCGAGGAATTCCGGCTGGGGGCCTGCTACTACATCCCCTACGAGCGACAGCCAGCGGACTTAAGCGCGCTCGTGGAGACATGGACCGCCACGCCGACGCGGGAGCCTCGTCCCGACCCCACGCGCTGGCATCCGGAGGACCTCCTGATCGTCCCGATCCATGGGACGGGCGGGCGCCTGCTGGGCATCATCTCGGTGGACGAGCCGCGGGACGGCCGGACGCCCACCCGCGAGACGGCGGAGATGCTGGAGCTGCTGGCCAACCAGACCGGCATCATCATTGAGAACGCCCGCCTGTATGAGGGGCTGAAGGCGCGCATCGAGGCCCTGACGCGCCTCAACGAGGCCAGCCGCCAGATCGCCGCCCGGCTCGAGCTGGGCGCCCTCGTCGAAGCCATCGCCCAGGCGGCCGCCTCCCTCAGCCAGTCCCCCTGGGCTGCGGTGATCCGAGCGGCGGAGGGCTCCTTCCAGATCCTCGCCCAGTTTGCCCCTCAGCCGGAGGCCCTCGCCTCGCCGCCGGAGGCCCTCCTGGGTCCGTGGATCGCCCAGGCGCAGTCCCTCGGCCGCACCCTCTACCTCCGCGATCTGGAGGAGATCGATGGGGGCCGCGGTGCGGCGATGCGATCCTTGCTCCTCGTCCCGATGCGGACAGGGGGGGAGATCGTCGGCTGGATCGCCGTCGCCCATCCGGAGCGGGGAGCCTTCGATGAACTCGAGCAGATCCTGCTCCAGACGCTGGCGGAGCAGGCGGCCGTGGCCCTGGAGAACGCCCGGCTCTACGAGCAGGCCCGGCGCTTCAGCGAGGAGCTCGAGGCCCTCGTCCGCGAGCGGACGGAGGCCCTGGAGAAGACCCTGGTGGACCTCTCCGCCCGCCACCGACAACTGGAGCTGCTGTATCGGGTGATCCTGGCGCTGACGGCCAGCCTCGAGCTGGAGGCCACCCTGCACCAGGCGCTCTCCCTCCTGATCGAGGAGGGGGAGACCGCCGCCGTGGTCCTGCTGGATTCGGAGTCGGGGCGCCTTCAGGTGCGTGCGGCGGTCGGCCCTGGCGGCGAAGCCCTGATCGGGCGCTCCTGGGCCCTCCAGGAGGACCCGGGGGCGATCCGGACGGCCATCCGGCAGCGGCGCGCCCAGAACCTCGCGGAGGTCCCGCCGGACCTCCTCCCGCCGCCCTGGCGGGCGTTGCGCCCAGGGGCCGCCCTCGCGGTCCCCCTGATGATGGGCCTGGACATACTGGGCGTGCTGATGGTTGTCCGCTCGGAGCCCCGTCCATTCCACCCAGAGCGGGTTCAATTGCTGGAGACCGTGGCGGCCCAGATGGCCCAGGCCATCCACAACGCCGCCCTCTACGCCCTGATCTCCCAGCAGGCGGAGCAGCTGGGCAACACCCTGCGGGCGGCCCAGGAGGAGGCCTCCAAGCGTCAAGCCATCCTAGAGTCCATCGCCGAAGGGGTGCTGGTGGCCGACGCCCGGGGCGAGGTGATCATGATGAACGCCGCCGCCGAGCGGATCCTGGGCCTGCGCCGGGAGGAGGTCCTCGGCCGCCCCATCCAACACTTCGCCGGCCTCTACGGCCCCGCCTGGCAGGAGTGGACGGCCTCCCTGCGGCGCTGGCTGGCGTCCCCCCACGGGCAGCCGCCGACCCTGTTCATGCGCTATGAGCTTCCGCCAGAGGGTCGCTTCATCACCATCCACGCCGCACCGGTGATGATGGGCACGGAGTTCCTGGGCACCGTCTCCGTCTTCCGGGACATCACCCCCGAGGTGGAGGCCGACCGCGCCAAGACCGAGTTCATCTCTACGGTCTCCCACGAGCTCCGCACCCCGATGACTTCAATCAAAGGGTACGTGGATCTCCTGCTCCTCGGCTCCGCCGGCCCCCTGACGGAGATGCAGCGGCGGTTCCTCCAGATCGTGAAGGCCAACGCCGACCGGCTGAAGATGCTGGTGGATGACCTGCTGGACATCTCCCGGATCGAGAGCGGCCGCCTGCAGCTGGACCTTCGCCCTGTCCCTCTGGAGGCAGCCGTGGAGGCAGCGGTGACCTCCTTGAAGGCTCGTATAGATGAAAAGCAACAGCATTTGGAAATCGATCTGCCGGACTTCCTCCCGCCGGTCCAGGCGGATCAGGACCGCCTGGTTCAGATCCTCATGAACCTGGTCAGCAACGCCCACAAATACACGCCGGCAGGGGGATCCATCCGGATCCGCGCCCGGCCGGAGGGGGAGGAGATCCACGTGGAGGTGAGCGACACCGGGATTGGGATCCCGGCGGAGGCCCTCCCCCGCATCTTCGAGCGCTTCTTCCGGGTGGACGATCCGCGAGTCCATGAGACGCCTGGGACAGGGCTGGGCCTCTCAATCGTCAAGGCCCTGGTCGAGATGCACGGCGGACGGATCTGGGTGGAGAGCGAGCTGGGCCGTGGGTCCACGTTCCATTTCACGATCCCCATCGCCTCGGAAGCGCCGATCCCTGAGGCGGGCCTCCCCGCCGCCCCCGTTCGGCCGGATGGGGCTTCCCAGATCCTCATCGTGGAGGATGACCGGCACATTGCAGATCTTCTGGTTCAGCATCTGGAGCGGGCAGGATATCGGACCCTGGTGGCCCATCGCGGGGAGGAGGCACTCCGCCTGGCCCGGGAGGAACGCCCCCAGCTGATCACCCTGGACATCTACCTGCCGGATCTGGACGGCTTCACCGTCCTCGAGCGCCTGAAGGCGGACCCGGAGACCGCGGAGATCCCGGTGATCATCGTTTCCGTCATGGCCGATCGCCAGCGGGGCGTGCGCCTGGGGGCGGTGGACGTGCTGGGCAAGCCGGTGGACGCCGAACGACTGCTGCGGGTGGTGGGGCAATATACGGGGCGGCGGCACGCCCGGATCGTCATTGTGGACGACGATGCGGGGACGCGCAGCCTCCTCCAGGACACCTTGCGGGGCCACGGCTTCGAGGTGGTGGCCTTCGGGAACGCGGCCGATGCCCTCCAGTGGATCGATGCCCATCCCCCGGATCTGGTGTTGCTGGACCTCAAGCCGGCGGGGATGAGCGGATTGGACATGCTGACCCGCCTGAAGGCCAATCCGAAGACAGCGGACATCCCGGTGGTGATGATGACGGCCAGCGCCACGGATCCGATGGGGAAGCGCCGGCAGGCGCTGGCCCTGGGGGCGGCGGATTTCTTCCTGAAGCCGTTCCCGCTCGAGGAATTCGTCGCCGCCATCCGGCGCCTGCTCGCCGAGTCTTCGGAGGAGACCCCCTCACCGTCTTCCCCAGGAGGGAGGGATCGAAACGATGGCGAGGATCCTGATCGCTGAAGACGAGCGGGACATCCGCGAGCTGATCACCTTCACCCTGGAGTTCGGCGGCTTCCAGGTGATCGCCGCGGCCAACGGACAGGAGGCGGTGGAGCTCGCCCGCCAGCACCATCCTGACCTGATCATCCTGGACGTCCGCATGCCGAAGATGACGGGCTACGAGGCCTGCCGCGTTCTGAAATCCCAGGAAGAGACGCGAAACATCCCGGTGGTCTTCCTCTCCGCCAAAGGCCAGGAGGCGGAGATCCGACAGGGCATGGAGGCGGGGGCGGACGCCTACATCCTCAAGCCCTTCGCCCCCGACGAGCTCCTCCAGCAGGTGCAAGCCATCCTGAGCCGCCGAAACACCCATCGGGCGTGAAAGCCCTTCGAGGGCAACACACGCCCGTGAAGAACCGGGCTAAGGCATGAGCATCGCAACCGTTGGGAAGCATCTGGTCCACTATGAGGCCTTGGGGCGGGGCCAGCCGGTGATCTTCTTGCACGGATGGGTCGGCTCCTGGCGCTATTGGCTCTCGACCATGCAGGCCCTCTCCCATCGGTTCCGTACCTACGCGGTGGACCTGGTGGGGTTTGGGGATTCGGTCAAGCCGCAGCCCTCCGCCGGCTCCGCCTACCGCCTGGAGCGCCACGTGGAGACGGTGCGGGGATGGATGGACGCCCTGGGGATCCCCCAGGCGCATTTCGTCGGCCACACCCTGGGCGCGATGATCGCTGTCCGGCTGGCCCTCGAGGAACCCGAACGCGTGCTGCGCATCCTCGCCGTGGGCTATCCGATCTCCCTGGAGATTCCAAAAGGGCTCCTCGCGCCCGCCGCCCGGGGGATCCTGATGGAGCGACTGGGCCGCCTCGCCCAGGAACATCCCGAGGTGCATCGAGAGCATGGGCGCGCCGATCCGGAAGCCATCGAGGCCTGTCTGGAGGAGGTCCTGACACGGCAGGGGTCGCTCTGGGAATGGCTCCGCCTCGTGGACCGCCCGCTGCTATTGGTCTACGGCCGGCGCGATCCGCTCATCCCGCCGCCG
>JBEPYX010000013.1:0-13650 GCA_041641155.1 Thermoflexus sp. | reverse complement strand
CCCGCAGCAGCCGCGCCCGGGTGCTCCGCCACACCTCGGCCTCCCACACGCGACGGAGCGCGCGCGACGCCTGGGCCGTGGGCCGGAAGACCACGCGGGGCCGGCCCGGGCCCGCCCGGCTCTCGTAGCGCCGCTCGACCAGGCCGACCCGCTCCAGCAGGGCGAGCATCTCATAGGCCGTGGCCCGCCCGATGCGCAGCGCGCGGGCCACCGCCCCGTAGTGGAGCGGCCGGCGCCACCGGCGATACAGTCGCAGGAACGCTGCCAGGAACTCCCGCTGGCGTCGGGTCAATGGGCCCACAGACTCGCTCCGCTTGTTTTCCGAAAATTCCAGAAAAATTCTACCAAAAGAAACGGGCGCGGGCAACCTGGTTTCGGCTCGTGGGGAACGAAGACCGACCGGGGGAACCGACCCCAACGTCACTCGGGAGGGGCGGCGGGGAGGGTGAAGACGAACGCCACCCCGCCCTCGGGCGCGTCCTCCACCCAGATCCGCCCCCCGTGGGCCTCCACCGCCAGCTTGCAGAACGCCAGGCCCAAGCCCACGCCCCGTCCCTTCACCATTCCGGTCACGAACGGCTTGAAGATCTGCTCCCGCAACTCCGGCGGCACCCCGGGGCCGGAGTCGGCCACCACTACCTTCACCCACGGCGTCCCATCCCTTTGCTCCAGCGCCGCCCGGATCGCGATCACCTTGCCCGCAGGGGTGAACTTGATGGCGTTGTCCAGCAGGTTCTGGAGGATCCGGAACACCGCCAGCTCATCCCCCCAGACCGGCGGCAGCGCGGCCGGGAGATCCACCCGGACTTCGAGCGCCTTCCCGCGGATCAGCATGGACAGCTCCCGCAGGACCTCCCGAACCATCTCCGCCAGCACGACGGGCTTAGGGTGGAGGATCACCTCCCCGGACTGCCAGCGGCGGAGCTCCAGGATCGTGTTGACCAGCCGCAACATGCGACCGATGTTCTCCCGAGCGATGGTCAACACCTCCCGCTGATCCGGAGCGAGCGGGCCCAGGCCTTCGCTGAGCAGGAAGTCCAACGCGGTCTGGACGGAAGCCACTGGGCTCCGCAGATCATGGACCACCATATGGAACAGCTCCTCCCGGAGCCGCTCCAGGGTCCGGAGGGGCGTCAGATCCTGTAGGATCACCAGCCAGCCCAACGCGGTGCCCTCGCTCCGGATCGGAACGACATGGACGCGCAGGCTGCGGGTCTCCGTATCCAGCTCAATCGTTTGGGCGCTCGAGGGATCCCGGCGCAGCGCTCGCAGGTGGCGGACCAGCGTGCGGGCCAGGGCCGGCCGGCGCCCCCGCAACGCGCGGAGGATGTCGAGGATCGACCGGCCGATCCAAGCCTCCGGGCTGGATCCTAGATCCAACAGGTGGACGGCCGCGGGGTTCAGCTCCACCACCTCCCCGCCGATCCCGATGCCGACGATGCCGTCCACAGCAGCATCCATCAGCGTCCGCAGCCGGCCTCGCTCGGCGGCCAGGAGCTCCAACAGCCGCACGTTCTCCAGCGCCACGGCGGCGTGGTTGGCGATGGCCTGGCTCAACGCGATTTGGTTCAACGAGAACTCGTGATCCCCGCGGGCATCCCATACCTCCGCCAGGCCCAGCACCCGCGTCCCGACGGCCAAGGGCAGGATCAGCAGCCGCCGCACCCCAAGCCGCTTCAACGCCTCCCGGTCCTCCGGCGTGAGAGGAGTCGACGCCGGGGATCGCTCGAAGGCCTCCAGCCCGGGGATCCACAAGGCCATCGGCCGGCGCTCCGCCAGGACGGCCCGCTGCAGAGGAAGCGTCACCGGGCGGATCCGCTCGATCCAAGTCGGATCCTCCGAAGGAGCCGCGTGGGGTGCGATGAACTCGGAGAGCCGCTCCAGGGCGTCGGACTCCGGCCGATAGCGGTAAACACGGGCGTATCCTCCGCCGGTGATGTCGCAGAGGAAGCGGCCGAGCAGGCTCACGATCGCCCCGACCTCACGGGTGGCCAGCAGGTTGGCGCTGGCCTGGTAGAGCAGCGAGACCTCCTGGACCTGCTCGGCCATCCGCTCGACCAGCGCCGCCCGCTCCACCGCCAGCGCCAGGTGATCCGCCAGCGTCCGCAGGAGCGCCAGCTCCTCCTCGGTGAACAGCCGGGGATTCGGATCCTGAAGGCTCAGGACGCCCACCGGGCGGGCGCCGACCCGAAGGGGGATGCCGACCCAGGCCCGGATCCCTCCCTGTTGTATGGAATCGCGGAGCTCCAGAGGAAGATCGTTGAGGACGATCGCACGCTCGGCGATGAAGACCCTCCCGATGAGCCCCTCCCCAGGGCGGTCTTCTGCCCCCTCCAGCGCCCGCCCTCCGAGCTCCCCCGCCGCCACCCGAAGGCGCAGGACGCTCCGCCCCTCCTCCCACAGATAGATCGCCCCTCCGCCCAGCCCCGTCACGGAGAGCGCTTGATCCAGCCCCGTCCGCAGGATCTCCTCTAGGCCATCGGCCTGGAAGATCGCCTGGATGACCCGACTCAGGGCGGCTTCATAACGGGCGCGGCGCCATGTTTCCTCAAAAAGATACACGTTCGCCAGGGCCTGCGCCGCCGCGTTGGCGAACGCCTGCCCGATCAGCAGCTCCTCCGGGGTCAGGATCCGCACGACATCCCAGTAGACCGTGAGGACGCCGCGGAAGGGGAGCTGCCCATGGACCATTGAGGAAGCCCACAGTGGGAATACAGCATACGCTCGGAACCCTTCCTGCCGGATCCGATCCCGAACCCCTTCCAGGCGCGGATCCGTCCAGGTGTCCGAGACATGGAGCACTGTCGGGATCTCGATCGCCCGCGCCCCTGGGACCTGGCGATAGTTCTCCAGGAGCCATTGGATGTACTCGTCGGAGAGCCCTTCCGCCCCCGCGCAGGCGACCTGCCCCCGGGCGGGCTCGTAAAACCACAGGCCCGCCCGATCGGCCTCCAGGAGACGCCGGGCCGCCCGCAGGATCACCCGCACCCGTGCCGAGAACTGGGGGGGGCTTTCCAGGATCTCCCGCAGAGCCACCGCGATGGCCTCCCACAGCCAGGTCTCCCGGCGCTGCCGCAGCGCAGCCGCCATCGCGTCGGCCAGCGTCTGCGCCAGGCGCAGCGTCTCCGCATCCGGGGCTCGGGGCTGATCGTAATAAAGCATCAGCTTGCCCACAGCCTGCCCCGCCCCCCGGATGGGAACGAACGCCAGGGCCCGGATCCCCTCCCGAAGCATCACCTCCCGGACGCCCCCCAGCTCCGGCGCCTGCTCGACGTCCGGGATCCACAGGATCTGGGGGTTGGGATCGGCCGGATCCCATGGCCAGTGGCCCTCCACCGCCTGCCGGTAGGCCTCGGAGAGGTTCCGCCAGGCCTTGAAGCGAACCACTCCATCGGGGTCCCGCAGCAGGATGGCCGCCCGGTCGGCCGCGAGGACCTCCAGGATCCCCTGGAGGGCGAGGGCGTAGAGCCGGGGGAGATCAGCGGCCTGGAAGAGCTCCTGGGAGATCTGCTGGAGCAGCTGGAGCTGCTGGGCATAGCGCTGGGCTCGCGCCTCCGCGGCGCGGCGCTCCGCGTTCGCCCAGACCGAGGCGATCAGATCCGCGACCCCCGTCGCGAAGGCGATCTCATCCGGGGTCCACGAGCGGGTCTCTCCCACCTGCTCATGGCAGATGATCCCCACCACCCGTCCCCCTTGACGGATCGGGGCGTCCAGTATGGAGCAGATGCCGAACGGCTCCAGATAGCTCCCCCGCAGCTCCCGGGTCCGGGGATCATGGCGCGCATCCGCGGCGTCCACCACGCGGCCCGTCCGCAGGGCCTCGAAATAGGCTGGATAATCGTCGAGGCGCAGGACGATCCCCTTCCCGAGGGCGCCCGCCGGCCATTCGACGTGGACCAGGCATTCGAGCCGCCCGGCCGATTCGTCCAGGCGCCAGATGTTCACGCGGCTAACCTGCATGGTCTCCGCTGCCACCCAGGCGATCCGGGCCATCGCGGCCTCCGGATCCCCACCATGGATCTCAGGATCCGTGGCCAATCGGAGCAGCGCGTCCTGGTATCGGGCGTGCCGAAGGAGGTTCTGTTTGTATTCCGTGATCTCGCTGGCCCGCACCGTCCATCCGAGCCGCGCGCCGCGGCGCAGGATCGGCTGGAGGGAGAAAAGAAACCATCGCTCCTCCGCCGGATGGCGGACCTCCCCGATCCGTTCCCGTCCCTCATGCAGCCATGCCCGCAACGCGCCCTGAAGCTCCGGCCACGCCGCCAGGGCTTCCTCGACCCCGCGCCCCAGCAGGGCCGCCGGAGGCCGGCCCAGCAGCCGGGCCATCGGCGCGTTGACATCCACCACCCGCCCCCGGGGATCCAGGACCATAATCCCCTCCGCCATAGCCTCGACGATCAAGGCGCGCGCGATGGGGATCGGGTGGACAACGGGGAGCGCCCGGAAGACCAAGCCCAGCAAGACCGTGGCCAGCCCCAGCAGGGGGGCCGTCATGCTCCGCCAGAGGGCGGAGCGATGCGCGTAAGAAGGATCGTGGAGAACGATGAACAAACTGGTGAAGATCAAGGCGATGGCCAGGCCGAGGCCGATGACCTCCCGGAGCGCCATGCGATACGCGTAGAGCAGCGTGGGGAGCAAGAGGCCCAGGGCGACCCAAGCGGCCAGGACCGCGAACAGCGTGTGGATCCAGAACCACGGCCCATACGCCAGGGCCAGCGTCCCATCGGGGCGGACCTCCAGCAGGGACCAGACCAGGCGGTGGGCGCTGTTGGTGAGGGCCAGCAGAACGGTCAGGGCAGGGATGAGGAATATCCCGATCCGATAAACAGGGCGGAGCGCGAACACCGCTCCGGAATACTGGAGGGCGCCCAGCAGGAACAGGGGAGCGATCCCAGCTACCCCCAGCACTTGAAGGCGCAGCCACGCGATCCGGGCCTGGGGGTCCGCCGCGGCGATCGCCCCGCTCTCGCTCAGCGCCCACCCGGCCAGCGCGACCAGGCCCAGCGCCCAGAACCGGGCCTCCGGGGTGCGGGTCCGCCGCCAGCCCCGCCAGGCCAAGATGATCCCTATCACCCCCAAGCCAGCACCCAGGATCGCCATCCCACTACCCCGATCGCCCCCCGGTCTCCTCCGGTAAGCCACGCTTGCATCGCCTGGGAGCCAGATAAAAGGCGCCCGGCATCTCTCCCCGCACCGAGCGGACCGCCAAGCGCCAGGGGCCTTCACACCCCCGCTGCCGGGCACGCGCAGCGCCGCCTATGTCGATTCGAATATTCAAAAATATAGAATAACATAACTCTCGAGATCGAGCCTTGGGAATATTTCTTGAGGAAACCGGGGGGCACAGGCGTGCGCGCCACCGTCGGGGGTCAGCCCCCCGGGGCCGGATCGTCCGTGCGGAGCAACCGCCGCTGCCACTCCGCCAGGCGCCTCAGGGCCTCCAGCCGCTCTCGATCCCCAAGGCGGGCCCGCGCCACGGCCTCGTGCAGGATCTGGATGGAGCGATCGTAGAGCGCTCGGTCCACCGGGAAGGGATGGCGATCCTTCCCCCCGTGGGCGAAGGCGAAGCGCGCAGGATCCCGGAAGGAGAGGGGCGCCCCGTAGAGCAGCTCCGCCAGCAGGGCCAGGGCGCGGATGGTCTTGGCGCCGACCTGCGGGAGGCCCAGGAGCTCCGCGAAGGAGGCGGGCTGCGCTTCATAGGCTTTGAGGAAGACTGAGGCCAGGTGGTCCGGGTGGATGTCCTGCATCAGGATCTCGTGATGGGGTGGGAGGCGCAGGCGCTGGAGGCGCCTGAGCTCCTGCATGAGCCGCCACGGCTTCTCCCGGGCGAGCTCAGCCACGGCGCGGCGGGCCGCCTCCGCCTCCGCGGCCACCATGTTCAGAGGGCGCGTCCGCTCATCGCAGCACACCGCTGCGTGGGGCTCGTTCACGAAATCCACCACCGCCTCTCCCAGCCAATGATAGCGGCGGGCGTAGCGGTTGCTCAGGTTCATTCCCTGCTGGATTACCGCCCACCGTCCCTCGCGGTCGAAGACCATCACGTGATGGTAAATCGAATAGCCGTCCTGCAAGGCGTGGTTGTCCACTTTGGCGGCCATGCGGCTGGCCTGGATCAACCCCGCTGGATCCACCCGAAGGTGGGAGGCAACGGCGAGGATGTCCTCTGGCGTCCGGCGGGCGGCCTTCCCCTTGCCCCCGGCCACGAACAACCCCAGCTCCCGGCCGGCGTCCTTCAGGGCCTCCTTGAGGGCCCCACAGACCACCGTGGTAAGCCCGCTGGAGTGCCAGTCGTATCCCAGGACGCATCCCAAAGCCTGGAACCAATAGGGGTCGCTCAGGCGGCGGAGGACCTCCGCCGTCCCGAACTCATCGGCCAGGACGGCCACGATCTCGCGGGCCAAGGCGGTCATCCGCGCGAACAGCCAGCGCGGGGCCCGGCCCGTGTGCAACGGCAGGTCCGCGAAACCCGTGCGCGGCATCGGCGCCTCCCGCGCGTCCAGCCCCGACGGCTACCCGGGCTCGCGAGGCCGGTAGAAGAGAAGGAGGGTGCTCCCGTAATCCCGACGGTCGTCCAGCCTCAGGTGGCGGAGCGCCACCTCCTCGAACTCCCGCGGGTGGATCTGGACGACGACGGTCCCCCCCGCTGAAAGCCATCCCGGACGGGCGTCGAGGAGCTCCAGGGTGCGGCGCCACCAGCCCCGGTATTGCGGGGGGGCGATGTAGATCAGATCGAAGGGCTCCGTAGCGCCGGATCGGAGGAAGGCGAAGACATCCGCCCGCACCACCCGGGCGCGGTCCGCCAGGCCTGTCTGTCGCAGGTTCTCCTGGAGCACACGGATCGCGCGGGGGTCTTTCTCGACGAACACCCCTTCCACCGCCCCGCGGCTTAAGGCCTCGATGCCCACGCTCCCGGTGCCGGCGAAAAGGTCCAGCACCCGCGCCCCGGCGATCGAGGGCCCCAGGATGTCGAAGAGGGCCGTCTTCACCCGATCTGTGATCGGCCGCGTGGCCCAGCCCGGGAGGCCCTTCAGCCGACGGCCCTTGGCGGAGCCCGAGATCACCCGCATCAATGTCCCCAGTCCCGAAGATATCGGAAATCGATCCCCACCGTGCGCGAGGTCAGCTTGGCGATGATCGGCGTCCGGCGCTTGAATTGGGTGTCGCGGACCATCCGCCACAGGCGACGGACGGTCTCCCTGTCGAATCCCAGGGCGACGACCTGCTCGGGGGTCATCCGCTCCTCCACCAGCAGGTATAGGATGCGGTCCGCCTCATCGTAGGTCACCCCCAGCTCCCCCTCGTCGGTCTGGCCCAGCCAGAGATCCGCCGTGGGTGGCTTGCGGATGATCTCCTCGGGCACCCCGACGGCGCGGGCCAGCTGGCGGACCTGGTTTTTGTAAAGATCCCCCAGGGGGGCGAGGGCGTAGGCCCCATCGCCGTGAAGGGTGAAGTAGCCGAGCAGGATCTCGGTCTTGTTGCTGGTGCCCACCACCATCCCCCCCCACGCGGCGGAGAGATCGTACAGGATGATCATCCGCATGCGCGCCATGACGTTGCCCCGCCGCCGGGCGTCCATGTCCGGGAACCGCTCGAACAGCGGCTCCACCATGGAGGTGATCTCCACTGTCTCCGAGGGGACCCCCAGCTGCTCGATGACCAGATGGGCGTGGAGCAGGCTGTCGGGGGAGGAGGTGCGGTAGGGCATGCGCACCGCCAAGACGTTCTCCGGGCCCAAGGCCTCCGCGGCGAGAAAGCAGGTCAGCGAGGAGTCCACCCCGCCCGAGAGGCCGACCACCGCCCGCCTCATCCCGAACTTGGTGATCTCATCCCGGATAAACCGAACCAGCACGCCGCGAACCAGATCCGGGTCGATCCGCATCCGGGCATCCACCCACTCCCGGATCCGCCGCGGATCCAGCGCTCCGTCCTGCTCGATGATCTGCCAGGTCCGCATTGCGAATCACTCCCCCACGATCTGGACCACAATCTCCCGCCGGCGGGGGCGGACATCGAAATCCACCAGCACCACCTGCTGCCAGGTCCCCAACAACAGCCGACGGTCCTGGAACGGGATGGTGAGGGAAGGGCCGATGAGGGAAGCCCGTAGGTGGGAATGGCCGTTGCGATCCCCCCAGCGTAGGTTGTGTCGGTATTCCCGCGCCGCGGGGATCGTTTCCTCGAACCAGCGTTGCAGGTCCTCCACCGCCCCGGGCTCGAACTCCATGGTGGTCAGCCCGGCGGTGGAGCCCGGGACGAAGACCGTCACGATCCCAGCCCGCAATCCGGAGCGGGCCACGGCCTCCGCCACCGAATCCGTCAGGTCCACCACATGGTTGTTGCCATTCGTCCGCACGCTCAGGCGCTCCGTCACCACCATCGGTGAAAACCTCCTGGATGCCTGTCCTCCGGCGGGCCCTCGGCTCACCCTCCGAAAGGCAAACGGCCAGCGCCGCCGAACCCCATCCTTTCCGCACGCCTCGGATGGTTTCTCCACGAAGAAGGCTTCGAGGGGGAAGGCCATCCCTCCGGCCCCATCCACAGGCTCTCGAGATCCTCGGGGCGATACCGGCGAAACAGCGCCCGGACCTCGTCCGCCTGATCCGGGGAGGCCATGCCCTGCATCCGAGCGTCGATCGGGCGACCCCTCTCTCGGACCGGACGTCGCGCGACCGTCGCGCGGCGCTACTCGGCAGTCTGGATCTGCATATCCAGCGGAACCATCTGGAACCAGGTGTTGCCAGGCTTTAAGGGGATCGGCTGGCCCTGGGCGTCCACGAAGCGGAGCATATCCTCCCGACGGAGGCGCAGCCACTGCCCCTCCCACATCCGGCCGTCCCGGAAGATCTGCGCCCGCCCCCTTCCCCAGATCTGGATCTCAATGGAGCGGTTCCCCAACCGGTCCTCGATGATGTCCGTGGTCTGATGGTGGGCATACACCACGATCACGTTGGCCGCGGAGAGCTGGCGGCCGGTCAGCGCGTCCATGTGGGGCTGCCCCGCCGTCCAGCGAAGCCACCGCCCGGACCCCGGGTCATAGCGCCAGCGGACGGGCTCCACCCGGTAGGGGATGACCAGCGCGGAAACCGGACGGCCGCCGGCGGGGGGCGCCTGGGAGAAGGGCATTGCCGGCAGGTTCGGGCGGCCGTTGATCCCCCGGCGGTCGGCCTCCTCCCAGAGCCGCCGGGTGCTGGTGAAGAGGGTATGTTCCAGGGCCACCCCGGGGCGCTGGATCCGCCAGAAGACGGAGGGGCCGAGGCCGGAATCGGGGCTCAGCGCCCGCTCGACGAAGTCCGAGGCCCGGATGCGCGCGTTGACCCCCGCGCTGGCGCCGGAATAGGCCAGGATCGCCTGGAACATCGCTGGGATCTCCAGGTCGATCAGCCGGGCGCTGCGCACCGGACCCACTGGCTCCGCGTCCTGGCCGAGGTAGACGGCCGTGAAGCGCGTCACCCCGCCCTCCGCGTAATGCTCGAAGACCAGATCCGCCCGGTCCACCCCCGATTGCGGCCGCACGACGGGCGGGTAGTTGGAGATCTTGATGGCCAGCGGCCGACGGTTCCGCGCGGCCGGATCCGCCACGGGCAGGCCGGTCAGCGGGTTGACGTCTGAAGGAAAGGCATCCGCCGGCTGAGGCGATGGGGTCGGGGTAGGCGTCGGTGGAGGGGGCGATGGCTTCTCGCTTCCGATCAAGGGCAACGGCATCGTCGGCGTGGGGGCTCCCACCCGATCCGGGCTCGCCCGGGCCATGCACGCCGCTGCGATCCATAATCCCACCCCCAGGGCCTGAAGCATCCGATGCCCCATAGAGGACGGCTCCGCTCGCCAGAATCTAGGGGAAGTATAGCACAGCGCGGGGGGTCCCTTCCGGCGGCCCTCTGAAGATCCCTTGATGGCCCGGCCCGGCGATCCCGGTCGGGTGATCGGGCTGGAGCGGAGCGGGCATGCTCCACCTCCAGCCCGATAGGGGAGGATATTCCTTTAACCGAGAGACCGACTAATCGCCTTCCTGGGAGCTCTCGGAGGCGCGCTCGGATTTCCCACTGCCGGCGTTCTTGGACTTCCGGCTCTCCGTGATATACCAGCCGTCGCCTTTAAAGATGATGCCTGCGGGGGCGAGCACCCGGCGCACGCCGGGATGGCCCTCCGGACATGTTTCGATCGGGGGGTCGCTGAACCGCTGCTGCCGCTCGAACCGGATGCCGCAGACCGGACACTCGTATTCATAGATGGGCATCGCCCATCACCTCCTCGCGCGGAGAGTTGTGGGAGATCACACTCAGCCCATTTGGGATTTCAGCCCCTGGAAAGGAGCCGGGGCGGGTCGCGGAACCCGCCCCGGCGGCCCTTCCGCAGGGTGGGAGGCTCAGAACTCCTCCGACGGCGTCGGCGTGGTCTCCTTCTTCTTCTCCGGCACCTCGGTGACCAGGGCCTCGGTGGTGAGGATCATCGCGGCGACGCTGGCCGCGTTCTCCAGGGCGGTGCGGGTCACCTTGGCCGGGTCGATGATGCCCGCCTCCACCATGTCCACATACTCGCCGGTGAGCACGTTGTAGCCGATGTTCGGGTTGTTGCGCTCCTTCTGAAGGCGGCGCACCATCTCCACCACCACCGCGCCGTCCTCACCCGCGTTCTCGGCGATACGCCGCAGCGGCTCCTCCAGAGCGCGGCGGACGATGTTGATGCCGGTCTGGACGTCGCCCTCCGCCTTCAGGTTGTCCAGGGCCTTGGCCGCGTTGAGCAAGGCCACCCCGCCGCCGGGGACGATCCCCTCCTCCACGGCCGCGCGGGTCGCCGAGAGGGCGTCCTCGACGCGGTGCTTCTTCTCCTTCAGCTCGACCTCAGTGGCGGCACCCACGCGGATGATGGCGACCCCGCCGGCCAGCTTGGCCAGCCGCTCCTGGAGCTTCTCGCGATCGTAGTCGCTGGTGGTCTTCTCCATCTCGGCCTTGATCTGCTCGATGCGGCCCTTGATGGCCTTGGGATCGCCCCGCCCGCCGATGATGGTGGTGTCGTCCTTGGTCACCACCACCTTGTCGGCCCGGCCGAGGTCAGCGATGCGCACGTTCTCCAGCTTGCGGCCCAGCTCCTCGCTGATCACCTGACCGCCGGTGAGGATGGCGATGTCCTGGAGCATCGCCTTGCGGCGCTCGCCGAAGCCCGGCGCCTTCACCGCCACCGCGTTGAAGATGCCCCGCAGCTTGTTCAGCACCAGGGTCGCCAGCGCCTCGCCATCCACATCCTCAGCGATCACCAGCAAGGAGCGGGTCTCGCCCTCCTGCAGCACGCGCTCCAACACCGGGATGATGTCGGCGGCGGCCGAGATCTTCTTGTCATGGATCAGGATGTAGGGGTTCTCCAGCACCGCCTCCATCGTCTCCGGGTTGGTCACGAAGTAGGGCGAGATGTAGCCCCGGTCGAACTGCATCCCCTCCACATACTCGGTCTCGAAGGGCAGGCCGGTCTTGGACTCCTCGACCGTGATCACCCCGTCCTTGCCGACCTTGTCCATCACCTCGGCGATCAGGTTGCCGATCTCGGGGTCGGCCGAGGAGATGGAGGCCACGTGAGCGATGTCGTCCTTGCTCTGGACCGGCTTGGCCATCCGCTTGATCTCCTCGACCACGGCCTTGACGGCCATCTCGATGCCCTTCTTGAGGAGCATCGGGTTGGCCCCAGCGGCCACGTTCTTCATGCCCTCGGTGACCATCATGTGGGCCAACACGGTTGCCGTGGTCGTCCCATCGCCGGCCACGTCGTTGGTCTTGGTCGCCGCCTCCTTCAGCAGCTGCGCGCCCATGTTCTCATAGGGGTCGGGCAACTCGATCTCCTTGGCCACCGTCACCCCATCGTGGGTGATGCTCGGGGCCCCCCACTTCTTATCCAGGGCCACGTTGCGCCCCTTGGGCCCCAGGGTGGTCCCCACCGCGGCGGCCACGATGTCGATGCCGCGCTTCAGGCGGCGGCGCGCCTCCTCACCGAAGACCAGCTGCTTGGGCGCCATCTCCGATCACCTCCTCCGCGATAAGGTTTGGATAACGTGGGTCTTTCCCGAGCGCTCAGAGGAAAGGGGGTTATTCCTCGATGACCGCGAGGATGTCGCTCTCCTTAAGGATCAACAGCTTCCTGGTGGTGTCCACCTTGAACTCCGTGCCCGCGTATTTGGCGAAGAGCACGCGGTCGCCCACCTTGACCTCCAGAGGAACCCGCTTGCCGTTCTCATCGATGCGCCCCGGGCCCACAGCGATCACGCGGCCCTCCTGGGGGCGCTCCTTGGCCGTCTCCGGGAGGATGATACCGCTGGGGGTCATCTCCTCCCGCTCGATGGGCTCCACCACCACCCGATCCGCAAGCGGCCGCAGTTTGAGCTCCGCCATCGCCCGAACCTCCGTAAAAGGAGTTGGGGTTGCGAGAGCCACCGGCAGGGATAGAATGGCGCGCCCGCCGGAAAGCCAGCTCACCGGACCTTCACTTTGATCGTCCGCGCCTTCACCGCCTCGGCCTTGGGCAGCCGCAGGGTCAAGATGCCGTGTTCATATTCCGCCGTGGCCTTGTCCGCCACAACCTCCACCGGGAGCACGAAGGAGCGCGTGAAGGCGCCCATCCGCCGCTCCTGGCGGATCCAGGAGCCCTCGCGGGCCTCCTGCTCCTCGCGGATCTCCCCGCGTAGGGTCACCGTGTTCCCGCTGACGGTCACCTCGATGTCCTCGGGGCGGACGCCCGGCACGGCGGCTTTCACAACCACCTCATCATGGGTTTCATAGATATCCACCGCAGGCCAATCCGGGGAACCGACGAAGAACAGCGAGGGGCGAGAGAACACCTCATCGAGGATGCGATCCATCGCCCGCCGCAATGAGAAGATCTCCTGAAAGGGATCCCACCGACGGATCTCACCGGCCATGGCAGATCTCCGTGCTTTGAGCTGTCCTCTCGATCCGATCAGGGCGGGGATGCTCTGAACGGCACCTCCCAAGATAGCCCAAGTCGCGTTAGAGCCACGCAAGAGGAGCATAAGAGTTTCGTAAGAGAACCCGTTAAGCGGCCCGGCCCACGGCCGCCTTCACCCGTAGAGTGTTCACCACGTTGCGGACGCCGCGGATCGAACGGGCGATCTCCTCGGCCCGTTGACGGGCCGATTCATCCGATACCCATCCGGCCAGCGTCACGTCACCTTGCACGCTGGTGGCCAGCACCCGGGCCCGCGGCGGGCTGAGATCTGGATCCGCCATCAACCGCAGGCCCAGCTCCGCCTCGATCTCCGGATCCGAAACCAGATCGTTCTGCACCTCCCGAACCCCTGGGGTCGAGCGGGCGAGGGCCTCCGCCATACGCTTCATGGCTGTGGAAGGCACCACCCCGCTCAAGATCACCCGCCCATCCCGGGTCTCCACTCGGATCAGATGGAAATTGACCCGGAGGGGATCATATCGATAGAGCCGCTCCTCCACCTTAGCGCGCAGGGTCGCGTCGTCCATCGCGTTCATCGGCCTCGCTCCCCCGAGGATCCGAGCGGGAAGGCCCGCTTATTCTTCGGATCGGCGCATGCCGAGGGCGAGGAGGGCGTAGTAGGCGAGGGTGGAGAGGGCCTGGGCGAGGGCGGCCACGTAGGTGAGGGCCGCCGCCTCCAGCACCTCCCGCGCCCCCTTCCGC
>JBEPYX010000012.1:0-14335 GCA_041641155.1 Thermoflexus sp. | reverse complement strand
GCGTTGGCCCAGCGGCCGGCTGATGGGGATGAGGTGAAGGTGGTGGGGATGCTGCTTGGAGAGTGCCTTGGGTTGGGCGGATAGGGCGCTCTGTCATCAAAGGGATTCTGGAAGAAGAGGGCTATATCGGGATACTGAAAGAGGATCAGCTGGAGGTGAAAGCAGCGGCGGATGCGTGGATTGAGGCGGAATGGACAAAAAAGGGAAGGCGTCCTCCTCCGGTTCGGGTCCGGGATGTGAAGGAAGATGAGGATTGACTGTATTAGATTTGAAAAGCAATGAGGGTCATGCAAACCAGCTTAACAGCAATCCAAAGGGTTGATTATTCACTTTGTGAATACTCACAATGAAAACTAGTTCCACTTTGCGCCGGCGATTGCCCATAGAGATGGCCGCGCTGGGATTCCTGATGCACGGCCCGCTCCACGGCTATGACCTGCACCACCGGGTAGAGCAGGAGCTGGGCCCCGTCTGGCGAATTGGCCTTGGTCACCTTTACAACACCCTGAAGCGACTGGAGAGAGAGAAACCGGTGACCTCCGCTACTGTTTTGCAGGAAAATTGTCCGCCGCGGAAAATCTATGTCCTCACCCCCGCCGGGTGGCAGGCCCTGCTGGCATGGCTCCGGCAGCCCGTCCCCCCTGTCCGGGATATGCGGGTGGAGTTTCTGGCGAAACTCTACTTCTGCACCCCAGGGATAGCCGATCCGCACGCCCTAATCGCCGCCCAGGTAGCTCTCCTGGAAAAACAGCTGGCCCAAATAGAACAGGCCTGGGCCCAGGCCGAACCGGGGTTCTATCGTCTGGTCCTGGACCTGCGCCGCCCCCAAATTCGGGCCGCCCTGGAATGGCTTCACGCCACCGAACAAACTCTTCAGGAGAAGGGGCGATGATGAAACGCCCGCGCCTGACCTTGCTCTCGCTCATCCTTCTGATCGCCATTATCCTGAGCGGATGCACTTCCGCTGCCCCTTCACCGACGCCGACCAGCGTCCCTGCGCTGCCCCCCTCCCCGACCGCCGTCCCACCCTCCCCCACCCCGCCCCCCATCACTGTCACCGACGCGCTGGGTCGTTCGGGGACGATTATGATTGTGGACGCCCCTTACCTCTTCCCGGAAGGGCCCCAGCGCCTGGTTGCGGTGGGATCCACTGGGCAGGGCAGCGACTTCCTCCCCATCGTAGATCCCGACGCCGCCGCCAAGCAGACCCTGGGCAGCGAGGTGGGTCTGGAGCAGATCGCCGCTGTCCAGCCTGACCTGGTCATCCTGAAAAGTTACCTGGCCGAAAAACTGGGCTCGCCCATTGAGGCCCTGGGCATCCCCGTCTTTTACGTCTCCCTAGAGACCCCCCAACAGTACCTGACCGAAATCCAGGCCCTCGGTCAACTCCTGGGGAATCCGGCGCGGGCCAAAGAGGTGGTGAGCTTCTACTCCGAGCGAATGGAGAGGATCGCCAAGCGTACGGAGGGGTTGCCCGACGATCGGAAGCCGGCCGTTCTGCTCCTGCAGCACTCCGTCAAAGGGGGCGAGATGGCCTATTCCGTCCCTCCCACCTCCTGGATGCAGACGATTCTAGTCCAGATGGCAGGTGGACGTCCGGTCTGGGGGGATGCATCTCTTGGCCAGGGTTGGACCGTCGTCACCCTAGAACAGATCGCCGCCTGGGACCCCGACCAGATTTACATCGTGGACTATTTTGGCGACCCAGTCAAGGCAGTGGAGAAATTCACCGCCGACCCGATCGCCCGGAATTTGAGCGCGATCCAATCCGGGCAGGTCTTCGCCTTCCCGAAGGACATATACAGTTGGGATCAGCCTGACACCCGCTGGATCCTGAGATTGCTCTGGCTGGCCCGGCACATCCATCCCGACCTCTTCGCCGACGTAGATATCGGGCAAGAGTTTACCCTGTTTTACCAGACGCTCTACCGGCTGGACGAAGGGGCGATTGAAGGGAAACTGCGGCCGACCTTACGAGGTATGTTCCCGTAAATGAAGGCCAGTGCTCCTGTATCCACCACCCATCGTTTCCTGCTTCTACTCCTGATTCTGGGAGCGGCGGGGGAGTATTGCTCTTCGTGGGCCGCTACCCACGGCCGATATGGCTTTCTCCCGCCGCCCTGCGGGACGACCCGCTGGCGGCGCAACTGGTCTGGAATCTGCGGCTGCCGCGCCTGCTGGCAGCGCTGCTGGTGGGCGCGGCCCTTTCGGCCAGCGGCTTCACCCTGCAGATGCTCTTCCGCAACCCGTTGGTGGAACCAGGATTCCTGGGGGTCTCCCAGGGGGCGGCCTTCGGCGCCGCGCTCTCCATTCTCTACATCAGTCGGTCCGCCCTAGGGATCCAGGCTACGGCGACGGTCTGTGCGCTGGCCGGGCTGGCCCTCACCTACTTCCTGGCCCAGCAGTTGCGCTACAGCGGGTGGATCCTGCGCATGGTACTGGCGGGGATCGCCGTCTCCGCCCTGTTTTCCGCCGGAGTGGGCATGCTCAAGTATCTGGCCGACCCGCTGACCCAACTGCCCGAAATCATCTTCTGGCTGCTGGGAGGACTCTGGAGCACCCGCTGGCAGAACTTTCTCCTCATTCTGCCGCTGTCGCTGGTCTCGTTGACAGTGCTCTTTCTAGCCCGCTGGCGGCTAAACGTGCTAGTGCTGGAAGAAGAGACGGCGTTCTCTCTGGGCGCGGCGCCCAGCCGAGAGCGGCTGGTCCTCCTCCTGGCGTCAGTGAGCGCCACGGCTGCCGTCGTCTCCCTCGCCGGGACGGTAGGATGGGTGGGGCTGGTCGTCCCCCACCTGGCGCGGCAGTTCTTCGGCGCCGACGCCCGTCACGCCCTTCCCTCCTCCCTGCCCCTGGGCAGCCTTTTTATCCTCCTCTGCGACACCCTGGCCCGCACGCTGAGCAGCGGAGAGATCCCCCTGGGCATCCTGACCTCCCTGTTCGGCACTGCAGGATTCCTGCTGCTGATGACCCAACGGAGAATTGGGGTGGAACAATGACACCAGAACCGGTCCTCTCGGTGCGAGATGTGTGGTTTTCCTACCCCAACGGGCGCTCCCCCGTCCTGCAGGACATCTCGTTTGACGTGTTTTCTGGGACAATCAACGCTATTTTAGGGCCAAACGGGGCCGGAAAGAGCGCGCTTCTCCATCTGATCTTGGGGTTTTACGTGCCTCAACGAGGGGAAATTTACCTGGCAGGACGCCCGTTGCGAGCCTACTCCCGCCAGAACTTGAGTCGATGGATCGGCTTGGTCCCCCAGCGGGAGCACACCCCCTTCAGTTACACGGTCCTGGACTACGTCCTTTTGGGGCGGACGCTCCACCTCGGGTTCCTGCAGATGCCGCGTCCGGAGGACGTCCGCGCCGCCCAGGCCGCGCTGGAACGGCTGGGGATTGCGTCGCTGGCCCACCGGCATGTGACCAACCTGAGCGGCGGCGAGTCCCAACTGGTGCTCATCGCCCGCGCGGTCGCCCAGGAAACGCCGATCCTGCTGCTGGACGAGCCGACGGCCCACCTGGACCTGAGCAACCAGCAGCGTATCTTGACCCTGCTACGCGACCTAGCGGGCCAGGGGATCACTATCCTGTTCACCACCCACGATCCGAGCGCGGCGCTGGCAGTGGCCGACCGGTTCATCCTGCTGCGGGGCGGCCGTATCTTGCACCAGGGCCCGGCGGCGGAACTCACCGCCGAGCAACTGACCCAGACCTACGGCACTCCCTTACAGATGCTCTCGGTGGACGGCCGAAGGGTGGTCTTGCTGGAGATTCCAGGCCGGTGAGGCGCCATCAGCGGCCGGCCAGCCGCTCCACTGCCAAGAGCTCCGCTGGCGAGCCCTCCAGCATCATCTCCACCGCCCGCTTGGCGGCCGCAAACGCCCAGCATAGCCCCCAGCCGCATTGACCACCAGACGGGCAGCCACAGCCCCACCAAGGCAACGAGTTCGCCTCAGCCCGAGCAAGAGGAGGGCTGCGCTGAGGTTGGCGCAGCCCTCCTCTTCAATTTCAATGGCCAGAGCGGGGCTCCCCTCTCCGGAAGGGACCCACCCCGTCCTCTCCCTCAATGGTTGCGCACGACAAGCGGCAGGTAGAGCCGGAACCACGGTGTGGGTGTAGGCCACGGTGTGGGCGTGGGGCCGATTATGCTGGACACGTGCAGTATCAGGTCGCCGGTCTCGCCGTTGTAGCCGCCCACTTGTACATCGTACACGGATCCGGCAGTTACCGAGAACGAGATCTGCGACTGCAGGCCGCTAGCATCGTCGTTGCAGGCAAGCGGTGTGTTGCTCCCCATCGGGTAAACAGCCAGGACTGTGTCATAGTTGCTCCCGAAGGTGTCAATAGTGACCACGCCCGAGGAGGGGGCTGTGAAGCGGAACCACACGGTGGCTCCCCAGGAGGGAGCACACATTGCTGGCTCGCCGATTTCTACCGTGGCATTCACCGTGCTCTGCGAGATCGTCGAAGGAACCCCCACAACCGTCGCATTCGCGCGGTTATCGTTCGGCGGCCTCGACACAGCTGTGGGTGTAGGCCACGGTGTGGGCGTAGGCCATGGTGTGGGTGTAGGCCATGGTGTGGGTGTAGGCCACGGTGTGGGTGTAAGCCACGGTGTGGGTGTAGGCCATGGTGTGGGCGTAGGCCACGGTGTGGGTGTAGGCCACGGTGTGGGTGTAAGCCACGGTGTGGGCGTAGGCCATGGTGTGGGCGTAGGCCACGGTGTGGGTGTAGGCCATGGTGTGGGCGTAGGCCATGGTGTGGGTGTAAGCCACGGTGTGGGCGTAGGCCACGGTGTGGGTGTAGGCCACGGTGTGGGCGTAGGTGTGGACGTAGGTGGCGGAGTGACCGGGCAACTGTTGTCGTAGGAAAGGGCAGCGATATAGGTCCCCCACCGGGCTCCAGCGGTGTTCTTAGCATACTCGCCCACGACCCAGACGCACCCTGGGTTGGCAGGATCCACAGCGGCTCCCATGTAGTCACCCCAGCGGGCCATGCCCACATTCGGATCTATCCACGGAATGGCGATTTCACCCTCCTTTAACAGTCTCGAGACTTCCAGGGTATTAGGCGGGGCCATTGCTAGCCGTCCCGTTTGCCTGACTTCAACATATTTAGTGGCTGAGGAGCGGGAGAAAACAACATAGAGGTTACCCGAGGAATCAGTGCGAATTGCCGGGTACATGGAATATTCGCCTGGCGCACCAGCGTAGGTGAAGTCCTGAGTGACCGTGGATGTAGTGGTGTCAACCTCAATAAGATGCAGGCACGCACGGTCGGTAGTATCACCCGGTGGCCGGCAGGCCGTCGTCGCCGAGGCCCACAATCTCCCGTTTCGCCAGATGGCCTCCAGGATTCGATAGTCACCTGTGTGTATCAAAACAGGGCTGTCCCGCTGTTCAGCCCCTGGCGGGGAAATCTGGGGCAGTATCGTCAGGTTCCTTACCAAGGCCTCCCTCACGTTGCCCTCGGCAGGAGTGCCCGTTATGAGAATCAGAGTCAGCGTGGTGCTAGAATAGAGATTTCTGGTGACCAGGTATTGGCCATTAATGAACGAAAGAGAATGAGCAGGCCGGACGGTGAAACGGTAGGTCCTGGCAGGGAAGATATAGATCCTCACGCTGCCCCCGGCCAGCAGGTCGCTCTTTTGCAGAACAACGGTCTGCTCTCCTTTGAATTCACGGGTGTCGATATCGTACAGGTTATAGGAAACTGTTACCTTGTCATTCGTGAGGCCCAGGCCGGGATAGTCAGGGAAGACTTCAGTGAACTCAAGGTCATAGAGTGCCCACCCCCCTGTGGGGTCATTGGAGTTAGAGACGGCAATGTGTAGGCGGCCGTAGTCAGTAGTCAGGTTGTTGTTAATGTAAGATACAGTGACGGCGAAGAACCGGCCGCTTAAGGCGTCGTAGATGACCTTGGGGTCGAAGCCTGTCTTGGATGAGGGTTGGTTTCTCCATTCTGGAGGCGTATAGAAGAAGTCATCCGTCGTTACTGTTGCGATAACAGCGCCGGACTTGTCGTAGATCCGCACCAACTTGTTTACCATCTGCACCACATGATTGGGTCCCACGGCGATCTGGGGATCCGGAGGCCAGGTGAATATGTTAACGTTATCAGCTGATGAAAGGCCATCAAAGCCAGTAGCGATTGGTGGTGCCAGCGGACCTGGCACCGCCGATCCGGCATCGACGACAGTTGCCGGGGGGGCAGGGCCACCATCAACGGCGTTGGACGGTGGAGGTAAGTAGGGGAAGGGTGGAAGCCATCGCCCATCACTGGCGAACAGCGGGGCGGGCAGGTCGCGAACGTTGATACGGCCTATCGGCTGCAGCGTAGAGTAGCCGGGCTGTAGCTGTAGGGGCTCCGGTGGCTCAGATAAGGCCTGAGGAACCCATTCAAAGTTGGAGGGGATTACCGCGCTCAAGCTACTGAGGACCAAAATGGACCGGATGACCTGCCACTTCATAGCCGTATCATCTCCTCTCCGGCCAGGCTTTGTTGACTAACTTCCAGCTTGGATCTTAATTTTATTATAATGCACTTAATCCTCATCTGTCAACCCTCCGCAGCAGAAAGAACTGGCATTGCTGCCAACCCTAACATTAAGTTGTAGACCCCAACCTTCCACATCCATCGCCCTCATCATCCGCTCCCACCGCCTTGCATGCACCCTCTCACCCCATAGCCTTTTGAATCCGGAAAAGAAAGTCTCCACCATCCACCTCTGCCCCTCGCCTACTCACCCCTTCTACAGGGTCTTTAAGGTAAGCTCGCACCGCCGCCTCTCTTGCCCCACCATCTCTTTTAGCTCTTGCTGCCAGTCCTTCAGGCTCTCTACCTCAAGCCAGATCTCACCCCGCTGCAACAGGGCCTCATTGTACTGTGGCCAATTCCGATCTGGTTTCTTTACCTAGCCCATCGCCGATCCCTCACCGATAGCCCGGTAGGGGCGACCCACTGGTCGCCCCTACCTTCTGATGACCAGACGGAGAATTGACGTCCTGCAGAACGTCTCGTTTGACCTGCATGCCGGGACGATCAACGCGATTCTGGGACCGAATGGACGGGGAAACGGACTGGGAAGAGCACACTGTCCCACCTGATTCTGGGGCTTTACGTTCCTCGCAGGACGCCCGCGCGGATGCTCTCGGTGGGCAGCTGAAGGGTGGTCTTGCTGGAGATTCCAGACCGGTGAGGCGCCATCAGCGGCCGGCCAGCCGCTCCACTGCCAAGAGCTCCGCTGGCGAGCCCTCCAGCATCATCTCCACCACTCGCTTGGCGGCCGCAAACGCCCAGCACAGCTCCCAGCCCACCATTCGCATGTAGACGCTCGGCAGATATCGGCTGCGTCCGCCACCTTGTCCTCAAAGCAGCGCGGGGGGCTAGGAACCTCCGCTGCGGGGGATCTGTGGTAATGAACCTGACGGCGAAGCTGTCCTCTCGCCGGAGTTCCATCGACTCCTGCAGTGCCCCTGCCTTCTCCTGCTTTGAAATCCCTGGTGGAAGCCATGCGCAGCTGAGCCTCTGGGAGGTGCTATGATAGATCCTGGCCGACCTTCACTCTCCTCCTGGAAGGAGATCTTTCGGAGGCTCGAGGCTGTGGGGATCTGGCCCCTGGTGCTCGGACTGATCGGGTGGCCCGTCGGGATGCTGGTGAACGGCCTGGCGGACGCGCTGCCCCGCCGCCGTGTGCTTCCGCTTTGGAAGGTTGGGCGCGACAGGGGCTTTCCCCTTCCCTCCGCCTGGATCGCCATGGTTCGGGGGGAGGGCGGCTTCCGGGCGCGCGATCTCGTGGTGGAGCTGGGCGTGCCGATCCTGTGGGGGCTGGCAGCGGCCCGATATGGGGCATCCACCCGCGCGGCCCTGGTCGGGCTCTATCTCACTGTCTTGGTCCTGGCGACGGTCACTGATCTGGAGCGCCGCCGGATTTACGACGCAGTGATGCTCCCGGCGATTGCCCTGGCCGTCGTGCTGGCCCCGGTTTCCCCGTGGCTGGGCGGGGGTGCGCTGGGGGCGTGGATCACGGGCTTGGGGACCTTCGCCGGCTTCCTCGGGATGACTCTCCTCACCCGCGGAGGGATCGGGGGCGGGGATGCGACGCTGGCGGCCTTCATCGGGCTGATCACCGGCTTCCCCGAGGGACTGCAGGCCCTCGCGTACGGGGTCCTCCTGGGCGGAGGGGTGAGCCTCATCCTTTTGTTGGCCCGCCGGGTGACGCTGAAGACGGCCATCCCCTATGGCCCCTTCTTGGCCATCGGCGCTGCGGCGGTCCTGTTGGAGCTTCCGTAGCGAATCAGCGGGGGGATCTCTACAGCCAGACCCACTGGCCGACGGACAGGCGGTCGAGGCCGGCCGCCGCGAAGTGCCGGACCAGCGGGCTGGGGTCTTCGAGGGCGGCCGCGAGGGCCGCGACGCTGCGGGGTGAGGCGATGCGAGCGAGGGCCCGGGCGGCCAGGATCCGAACCTGAGGATGCGGGTGACGAAGGCTCTCCGTCAGGGCCTCCAGGGCGGCCTCCCCGTATCGGGCGAGGGCCTCCGCCGCCATCCATGCCACCTCCGGGATGTCCTCTAACCGCCGGCGGAGGGCCGCAATCGCCACGTCGCGCCGCGCCGTCAGCGGGCGGGCCCCCAGGGCCCACGCCGCAGCCACCCGCACCTCGGGCTCGGGATCCTCCAGAGCGCGCAGCAGGGCGGGGGCAGCCGTTGCATCGGGCGCCTCGACCAGGATCCGACAAGCCCACGCCCGCAGATCCGGGGCGGGGTCCTGAAGCAGCACCTGGGACAGCGCCTCGAGGCGCTCCGGATCCTCCCGCAGGGTGGCGATCTGCCGCTCCGCCTGCTCAGGATCCTCCCGCAGCCGCTGCCGCCACACCGATGCGTCCATGGGATCTTTGGTCGCTTCCCCTGGGGATGCCCACTGTCCCTTCACAGAGGGGGACTCCGGACCGGTCACGTGGCCGGCGGGGGGACAGGAAGGGCGTCCACCGGGGTGTTCCGCCACTTTTCCCCTTCCTCGATGAGCATCACCGGGATGCCATCGCGGATCGGATACTTGCGCCCACAATCCGGCTCCGTGCACACCAGCCACGCGTCCTTCACCAGCTCCAGCCGGCCGGGATCCGGTCCCTCTTTGCGGGTGGGGCCGGAGACGCAGTGGGGGCAGCGCAGGATCTCCAGCAGCTCGGGGCTGATCATCGGCTCGGCCTCCCATCAGGATCTCGCCCGGTTCCCAGTATACGAGAGGGTCGGTCGGTTCGGAAGGTGCATTGAGTCTACCGTGCGAACCGGACCACGGTGGCCCCGTCGTCTGGCGTGGGCTCGAAGCGCTCGACGTGGGGATGGGTCTTCAACCGCTCCCGCACGGCGCGGCGCAGGGCGCCGGTGCCTTTGCCGTGGATGATGCGGACGAAGGGCATGCCGGCCAGGAAGGCGTCGTCCAGGAACTTCTCCAGCAGCGGCAGTGCCTCCTCTACCCGCATTCCCCGCAGGTCGAGGTGCAGGGCAACCTCGGGCGGGCGAGGGGGTGCCGGGGCCGGCTCGGGGGAAGCTGGGCGCGGCCGTTCCCGCCGCTCCAGGTCGGCCAGGGCCATCCGCAGCCGCCACCGCCCGACTTGCACATCCGCTTCCTCCCCTTCCAGGCTCAGAATCTCCCCCTCCATCTGGAGTGGGCGAACCCAGACCCGATCCCCTACCGCGAAGGGGGGCTCCGCCGGGGCTTCGAGGGGTGGTGCGGCTTGGGCCAGCGCGTCCCGCAGCCGGGCCTGGAGGGTCTCCAGGCGGCGTCGGGCCGCTTCCACTTCGGCCTGGCGCGCGGCCCGGACCTGCCGGCGGATCCGCTCGCACTCCTCCCGCGCCTCCTGCAGCAGGGCTTCGATCTGCACCCGGGCCTCCCGGAGCAACTGCTCCCGTTCCGCCTCGATCCGGGCGAGGCGGGCCCGCCATTCCTCCTCCAGGGCCCGGGCGGCCGCGCGGGCCTGCTCGGCTTCCGCCTGTGCCCGTGCCGCCTCCTCCCGGAGCCGTTCGGCCTCCGCCAGCAAGGCCTCCAGGCGCAGGGCCTGGGGGGAAACATACCCCTGGGCCCGGGCAATGAGCGCCTCCGGCATCCCCAGGCGCCGGGCGATCAGGAAGGCATTGGACCGGCCCGGCATGCCGATGCGGAGCCGGTAGGTGGGGGCCAGCGTCTCCGGGTCGAACTCCATGCTGGCGTTGGCCGCCCCCGGCGTTGTCTGGGCCCAGAGCTTCAGCTCCGGGAAGTGGGTGGCCACAAGGGTGGTGGTCCCCCGGGCGTGGAAGTGCTCCAGGATCGCCCGGGCCAGCGCTGCCCCCTCCGTGGGATCCGTCCCCGCCCCCAGCTCATCCAGCAGGACCAGGGAACGGTCGGTGGCGGTATTGAGGAAATCCAGGATGTTCAGGAGGTGGGCGGAGAATGTGGAAAGGTTCTGCTCGATGCTCTGCTCGTCGCCGATGTCGGCGTAGATCCCATCGAACACCGGCAGGCGGGAACCCTCGGCGGCTGGGATGTGCAGGCCGCTCTGAGCCATGGCCGCTAGCAGGCCCACCGTCTTGAGCGTCACGGTCTTCCCGCCGGTGTTGGGCCCTGTGAGGATCAGCATGAACGCCGTGGGGTCCGGGGTGACGTCAATAGGCACCACCCGTTGGGGATCCAGGAGGGGATGGCGGGCCTGACGCAGCCAGAGGGGCGAGACGGTCCGCCGTTCGGGGGGTTCCTTGGGCCAGGGGGCGATCTCCGGGCGCTCGGCGCGGAGGGTGAGGGCATAGCGGGCCTTCGCTAGGGCCAAATCCAGGTCCGCCAGAGCCTCCAGCGTGGCCCGGATCCCCTCCGCTTGGGCGCCGACGGCCGCGCTGAGCGCGGCGAGGATCCGGGCGACCTCCTTTTCCTCCTGCGCCTGGAGGGCCCGAAGCTGGTTGCCCATCTCCACCACCGGCAGCGGCTCGATGAATAGGGTTGCCCCGCTGGCGGAGGTATCGTGGACCAGGCCCAGGATCTTCCCTTTGTGTTCGGCTTTGATGGGGATCACGAAGCGGCCGCCGCGCAGGGTGATCAAGGGCTCCTGGAGGTAGGGCGCGTAGCGGGGATCGGTGAGGTAGCTCTGGAGCCGGGCCTGGATCTCCTGGGTCAGGCGGCGGATCTCCGCCCGGAGGACGCGCAAGGCCGGGCTCGCCTCATCTTTCACCTCCCCAGCCTCATCCAGGCAGCGGGCGATCTCCGCTTCCAGCTCGGGGAACTCCTGCATGCGCTCCGCGTGCCGGGCCAGGTGGGGGAGCGCGTCGGCCCGGCGGAGCAGCAGGCGTCGGATCCGCCGGGCGGCCTTCAGGGCCTCTCCCACAGTGAGCAGGTCGGCTGGGGCCAGGGTCGCCCCACGCGAGGCGGCCTCCAGCAGGGGGCGCAGGTCGCGCACCCCCCCCATGTCGAGGCCAGGCTCTAGGGCCAGTAGGCGGCGGGCCTCCTCCGTCTCCGCCAATCGGGCCTGGACCTCCGCCGGATCCGTGGAGGGACGGAGGGCGCGGGCCTTCTCCGCGCTCCAGGGGAAGGCGGTGAAGGCGGCCAGCCGCTCCAGGACCTTCGGCCATTCCAGGGTGTTCAGGTCATGCTCGCGCATAATCGGTCAGAACTTCTTTCGATCCTTTCCGGCGGGCATCCCTGCGGCCGAGTTGTGGAAGGGCTCAGGCCTGCAGGGGGATCTCCGCGAAGCCTCCTCTATTTATAATCTAAGGTCGGCGAACCTGAGGAGAGGAGGGCCCGATGCGAGCTCACCGGATCGAGCCGCTGATCGAGGCGGAGGCGCTGGCCGCGCGGGTGCGGGATCTCGCCGCCCAGATCTCAGCGGATTACCAGGGGCGGGAGCTCCTCATCGTGGGCGTCTTGAAGGGCGCCTTCGTCTTCTGCGCCGATCTCCTCCGGCATCTCCATGGGGTCCACACCCAGGTGGACTTCATCGCCTGCTCCAGCTACGGGGCTGCCACCGAGACCTCCGGGGTGGTCCGGATCCTGAAGGACCTCAACGCCCCCGTCACCGACCGCGAGGTGTTGCTGGTGGAGGATATCGTGGACACCGGGTTGACGCTGCAATATCTCCAGGCGCACCTCCGCCAGCAGAACCCCCGCAGCCTGCGCACCGCGGTGCTGCTGGACAAACCCTACCGCCGCCAGGTCGCCGTGGAGGTGGACTATCGGGGCTTCGAAATCCCTGATCTCTTCGTCGTCGGCTACGGGATTGATTGGGCTGAGCGCTACCGCCACCTCCCCTACATCGGCGCGGTGCGCTTCCTGGATTGAGGGCAGCGAAGCGCTCGGGGCGGGTCGAGATCCGCCTTCAGCGGACGCCGACCTCGTCCAGGTGGCGGAGCAGATCCGCGGGGTCCTCATACACCCGGTAGGCGCCGGCCCGTTCGAGCTCCTCGCGCCCGTAGCCGCCTGACAGCAGTCCCACTCCCAGCGCACCCGCTCGCCGGGCCGCCAGCAGGTCCCACACGCTGTCGCCGACCACGACGCACGACTGGATCGGAACCCCCAGCCGCTCCGCGGCGACGAGGAAGAGATCGGGATCCGGCTTCGCGTATCGGACGTCATCCCGGGTCACGACGGGGATGCGGGGATCGAGGTCCAGGAGGCTCAGGATGGGCTGGGCCACCTCGCGGCGTCCGCTGGTGGCGATGGCCCACGGCACCCCAGCCGCGGTGAGGGCCCGGAGCAGCTCCCGGGCGCCGGGCAGCGGGCGCACCTGGGGCAGCATCCGGGCGAAGGCCTCGGCGTGGCGCTGCTGGATGCGGGCCGCCTCTTCGGGAGTGACCTCCCGACCGGTCTCCCGCAGCAGCGCCCGCAGCAGCAGCCCGCCGCTCATCCCGATCCGCCGGTGGATCCGCCACACCGAAAGGGAGATCCCGATGGCCTCCAGGGCCTCTCGCCAAGCCAGGACGTGCTGATACACGCTGTCCACCAGCGTGCCGTCCAGATCAAAGAGGAACGCCGGCCCGGCCAGCGTCAACGGCTCCTCCCTCATCGCATCCGCTCCCCGCCGACCCAGACGGCCTCTGGAACCCCCCATCGGGCCCATAGGACCAGATCCGCGGGGGCGCCCAGTCGGAGGTGCCCCAGCCGCCGCAGGCCCAGGGCCATGGCAGGAGTCGCGGTGGCGCTGCGGACGGCGTCCTGGGGGTCGAGGCCGACGTTTTCGATGAGCACCCGCAGCCCCTCGTTCATCAGGGCGATGGATCCAGCCAGCGCCCCCTCCAGGGTCTGGCAGCGTCCATCCGCCACGATCACCTCGTAGCCCAGCCAGGTGTAGCGGCCGGGCGGCTGCCCGGCCATCGGCGCGGCGTCGCTGATCAGGGCGACCCCGGCGGGGCCCTTGATCTGGAACAGAAGCCGTATGGCCGCCGGATGCACATGGTGCCCGTCAGCGATCAGCTGGGTGACCACCCGCGGATCCAGCAGGGCTGCGGCGAACAGCCCGGGCTCCCGGTGGTGGAAGGGACGCATGGCGTTGAAGAAGTGGGTGACCTGCCGGGCCCCCCGCCGGATGGCCTCCATCGCCTGTTCATACGTGGCGTCGCTGTGACCGATCACGGGGACGATGCCCTGGGCGGTCAGGACCGGGATGGCCGCCATTGCCTCCCCCTCCTCCGGGGCGAACGTCCACAGCACGATGTGCCCTCCCGCGGCGGCCTGATAGCGGGCGACGGCCTCCGGGGTAAGGGGGCGGAACCAGGCGGGGTTCGCCATCCCTGGCCGCTTCGGGGAGAGATGCGGCCCCTCGATATGGATCCCCAGGATCCGGGCGCCGGGGGGAGGGTTCTCCATCACCCGGGCCATGGCCCGCAGGCGCTCGAGGATCTCTTCCTCGGGGAGCGTCAGGGTGGTGGGGGCGAAGGCTGTGACGCCGTAGTGAGGGAGGCGGCGGGCGGCTTCCGCCAGATCGGGCCCGAAGAGATCGAGGCCTTCCAGGCCGTGGATGTGTAGGTCGATGAGGCCAGGGGTCACCGGCCGCCCGTCCGCGTGGATCCGCTCCGCGCGCCGGGGCGGGCGGACCTCGCGCGTGGGCCCGACGGCGAGGATCCGGCCCGCTGCCCACACCACCGTCCCATCCTCGATCCGCCGGGTGGGGGTGTAAAGCTCCGCGTGGACGATCGCGACGGGATGCGAGGGCATTCCATGCCTCCGGGGTGGGCTGTTGGGCATCCCGCGTTGGGATAGGCCCTCAGCGTGGGGTTCCTTTCGGCTCCGGGTTCACCCACACCGCGCTGCCTTCCACCTTGACCTCGTAGACTGGGATCGGCGTAACGGCTGGGAGCCGAAGGACGCGGCCGGTTCGGAT
>JBEPYX010000011.1:0-14514 GCA_041641155.1 Thermoflexus sp. | reverse complement strand
CTTTCGAGGCGTCCTGACCGATGAGGAGATCGAGGCGATCCTGGCGTTCATCAAGACATGGTGGACCGAGGAGCAGCGCCGCTACCAGGCGCAGATCACCCGAGTGCGATGCCCATAGGAGCAAGCGAATGTCCGCACAGGAAGCCCTCAACGCCCGGATTCGTGACGGAGGCCCGTCGTGCGGGCGAACCGGCAGACAGGAGGCGGGCCCCGTTGACAGATCCGCCGGGTCGCGCTAAATTTTAAAACAGAAGGCCCCCATAGCTCAGGCTGGATAGAGCGTTGGCCTCCGGAGCCAAAGGTCGCGGGTTCGAGTCCCGCTGGGGGCTTGCGCGGGGCGATCCCTTTACCCTGAAGGGGCGCCCCGCTGCTTTTGTTAAGCATAGGCATAAAAAAGGCCTCCGGGAATCCGTTCTCCCCAGAGCCTTGGGGGGTTGGGCGATCCGCGGCTTTATTCATTCCGGCCGCACGGGGATTTCGTGGGGGGCGAAGGCGCGGCCGTCCTTGATCCACCAGACCCCCAGGTTCCGAGCGCCCGGGGCCGCATCCGGGTGGATCTCCGGCCCCGCCACCACGGCCAGCACCTCGGCCTCCGGCACGGCCTTCCGCAACGCCGCCGCCCGATTCACCGCCCGCAGCAGATCCTCCGGATGCACGATCCCTGAGACCTCCACCACCAAGTAGACCTCACCTTCTCCCCCTCGGGCCCACCCCCGGACGATTACGTCTGCCTCGTCCAGGTCGTCGGCCTCCTCGGGGGAGAGCCGGCCGGCGGCCTCGGCGGCGCGCAGCAGTGCCTCCCGCTCTGCGGGGGAAAGAACGTAGGGATGGTCCACCAGGCGGCGGTATCGGCGAAGGCGGGTGCGGTAGCGGTCTTCGTGCACCAGGCCGCGAAGTCGCCCATCGAGATCTTCCACCCGCCCGGTCAGGCGGCGGATGGCCTCGGCCAGTTCGGCGAAGCGGCGGTCGGTCTCGGTCCGATAGGCCAGGAATTCCTCCCGGTGGGCGGCGAATTCTTCATAGTGCCGCCGCTGCGCTTCGGCCAGGGCGGCCACGGCTTCCTCTAGTCGTCCGACCCGTTCCTCGGTGCGCCGCTGGGCCTCGGCCAGTTCGGCGAAGCGGCGGTCGGCCTCCGCTCGCGCAGCCGCCACCTCCTCTTGCAGCGCCGCCAGCCGCCGGTCCGTCTCCACCCGATAGGCCACAAACTCCTCATAGTGCCGCCGCTGCGCCTCGGCCAGGGCCGCGATCTGGGCCTCCACCCGCTGGAAGCGGACCTCGGTCTCCCGTCGGAAGGCCCCCATCTCTTCTCGGAAGGATCGGAATTCAGCCGGCAGGCGCAGCAGCTCCTCGGTCAGGATCAGCGCCCGCAGCTGTCCCAGCCAGTCGGGGTGCGCCCGCAGCAGCGCCAGAAGATCCTGGAAATCCTCCACCGTGAACGCCATTAGCCTCCTCCTGATGGGGAATTCTACCATGGAAACGGGGTCGGTGCGTTCACGCCCGCTTGGTGAAATGGCGAGGGGAATCCAGATCGCGGGCTGTTTCACGGACCTTCCGAAAAAGGATCCGCCCGAGATCGGGGTCGGGCTTCGATCGGATGTGCCGCGGCCTCGCCCTCACGAGCCCGGATCGCGGCCGAGGCGCAAGGCGAGCCCCTCGATCAGGGCGCTGAGGGAGGCAGGGATCTCCCGGAGGATCCATGCCATCTGGCGGGGTCCATAGGGGGGACGATCGGCCGCCAGCCCGACGGCATGGAGGCCGGCGGCGTCGCACAACCACAGCGCGCGATCCAGATGGAACCGCTGGGTGACCACCACCGCGTGGGTGATCCCAAAGACCGCCCGCGCCCGCCGGCACGACGCCAGGGTCCGCACACCATCCGGATCGGTCCAGAGCGCCGCTTCCGGGACACCCAGGCGGGCGGCCATGCGCCGCATCGCCTCCGGCTCGTTGTAATAAGGAGAAGAACGGCCGTCGCCGCTCAGGAGCAGGGCTTTTACCTTCCCCAAGCGATACAGTTCCACCCCCGCGCGGACCCGATCGGCTAGCACCGGGGTGGGCGAGCCATCCGCCCGCAGGCCAGCGCCCAGGATCAGGGCGACGGGCTGCGGGGGAACCTCCTCCGGCCGCCCATAGATCCGCGGTGCGCTCCGAAGCCACAGGTAGAGTCGGGCGGCCACTGGCGCCACCGCCACCAGCGCGATCAGGACCCCAACGCGTCCCCAGCCCATGAACGGCGTTCCCAAGAAGGTTCCTTCTGGGAGGAAGAGTATAGCGAGCCCTTCGCGCCCAGGCCAGCGACGCCGGGGAATGGCCGAGGGGCCACCCCGCTTGACAAATCCGCCGGGAGGGAGTATTCTCGGATTAGAACATTTGTTCTAATCCGAGGGCGATGGTGGATCGAGAGCGGCTGCTAGCGTATCTGGAAGCCTATTGGGAGACCCATGGATATGGCCCCTCCCTGGAAGAGATCCGCCGCCGGATGGGGCTCTCCTCCCGATCCCATGCGCTCTATCACCTGCGCGTCCTGGCCCAGCAAGGCGTGCTCGTCTGGGAACCGGGCAAACATCGGACCTGGCGCCTGGCCTTGCGTTCGAACCCTCGTGTCCCGATCCCCCTGAAAGGTGTGGTCCCCGCTTCGACCCCCGATCAGGTGGGGGAAGTGGTCCCGCAGGACCTGGGGACCCTATGGCTGCCGGCAGGTTGGGTGCCGCGGCGCTGCCGGTTCGCCCTCTGGATCCGTGGGGAATCCATGATCGGCCTGGGGATCCAGCCCTACGATGTGGTGCTCGTCGAGCCGGCTACATGGGAGGAGGTTCGCTCGGGGGATGTGGTGGTGGTGCGGCTGCGGGGCCGCAACCTGACGACGCTGAAGCAGCTGGTCCGGAAGGGAGCCTCGGAGGGGGATCGGCCGGGCCGCGGGCCGACATGGTGGCTGCAGCCGGCCCACCCAGATCTGCCGCCGATCCCCCTGGACCGCCGGGCATGGGTGCTGGAGGGGCGCGTGGCGTTCCGGTTCGGCCCGGTGCGGGATCTGGGGGCGATGGTTCGCGAGGAGGACGGGCGTTAAGGTGCCCGGCCGTGCGATCAACCCGATGTGGAAATGAGAGCCGCTGAGAGTGATGCTCGTTAGGAATATGGGAAAAAGGTTTCTCGAATGGAGGGATCCTCCCGAATGAAGCGGAGGTGGCTGGAGGCCCAGGCTGATCTGGTGGAACAGGTGCTCTGGCAGCACCGATCGCCCGGGCGGGTGACGGGCGGCCAGGTCACCCCTACCGCGATCCTCTTCCAGATCATCCCTGCCCCTGGTGTCCGCTGGTCCCGCCTGAAGGGGTTGGCGGAGGACTTGGCCCTGGCCCTGGGGGTGCCCGGCGTGCGGATCCAGCGGGAGGGACCGGTGGTCCAGCTGGAGGTTCCCCGGCCAGATCCCCGGACCGTGCGCTTCCGCCCGCTGTTCGACCGGGTCCGCGAGGCGTGGCCCCGCTATCCGCCTTACACCGCCCTCTTGGGGTTGGCCACCGACGGGGCGCCGCTGTTGATCCGGCTGACCAGCCCGCAGGTCACCCACGTCCTGATCGCGGGGACCACGGGGTCGGGCAAGACGTCGTTGGCGCGGACGATGCTCGCCAGCCTGGCGCTGACCCATCGGCCTGGGCAGCTGCTGTGGATGATCGTGGATCCCAAGGGGACGGCCTTCGCGCCGTTTCGGGATCTGCCGCACACGCTAGCTGTCGCTGCCGGGGAGGGGTCAGCGGCCGCGGCCGTTTTCGAGGGCGCCGTTCGGCTGATGGAACGACGCTCGCGGGAGGGGGTGTTCATCCCGCGGGTGGTGGTGGCGATCGATGAGTTGGGGGATCTGGTGCAACAGGGCGGGCGGGAGGTCGGGGAGCTGCTGACCCGGCTGGCCCAGCGCGGGCGCGAGGCGGGCATCCACCTGCTGGCCTGCACCCAGAAGCCGACGGCGGCGCTGTTGGGCGGGCGGCTGACGGCGAACTTCCCGGCCCGACTGGTGGGGCGCGTGGTCTCGGCGGAGGACGCTCGGGTGGCGGCGGGGATCGGGGGGACGGGCGCGGAGCGCCTACGGGGGAACGGCGATTTCCTGGCCGTGGTGGGCGGGACGGTCACCCGTTTCCAAGCCGCCTACATCGCGCCGGAGGAGATCCGGCGGATCCTGCAGGATGTACCGGCCAGGTAGGAGACGGATCTCTTTTCGCACTCCTCTGCTCGCTGATGTTCCCCGTTGATCAAGGAGGGTTGCGATGCGGCCAGCGCTCATGGGACTTCTGGGGATACTCTGTGCGATCGCCTTCGGGATCACGGGGGCGATCTGGGTCGGGATCTATCTTGGGGGATGGGGCCTCGCCGTGATCGCCGGGGTGGCCCTGGGGGTCCTGATCGCCCTCCCGCTGGGGATCCAGGTGGTCGGGCGGATGGGCGGGGTGGGCCCGTCCGGGGCTTCCAGGATGTTAGAGCTTTCCCCAAGATGGCCGCTGGACACGCCGCGGATGGAGGGGCTCCCTCCCCCTCCAAGGGGTGATTTTGCGCTTCCGACTTGGGCATGGGGGACTGCGAGGCATCCTCCTGCGTCCTTTAGCCTTCCCCTCCCGGGGATCCCATGGGGTTCGTGGATCGTCTGGATCCCGGGATTCTCCCCGACCCCGCTTGCTACTGGGGGTCCCGGATGGCCCACCCCGCCCCCGACGGCGCCCCGGACCTTCACGGTGATCGGGGAGGAGCAAGAAGAGGAGGAATGATCGGCAGTTGGCGCGGGGTTCCGAATGCAGGCCTCTGGGGAGGATTCCGGCGACGGGAGCGGGGCGGCTCGCCTGCTGCCTGTTCACTCGGCACATCTCCGACCGGGTGGAACAAGCGCGACCATCACCGGCGCGGCGCCCGGATGGCCATCCGGGCGCCGCAGGCGGAGGGGGCGGGATTCGAACCCGCGGTGAGCCTGCAAGGGCCCACAGGTGATTTCGAGTCACCCGCCTTCGTCCACTCGGCCACCCCTCCATTTCTTCATTATAACCTGAACCCTCCAGCCGCCCCAACGGCCTCCCCCGCCCCGGCGCAGCCTCCCACCGCAGGGTGAGGGCGTTCAGCGCCATGAGCAGTGTTTGCAAGAGAGGCGGGGTGGAGCGATCGAACATGGCCCTGCCCGGGGAGAGTTGACGAAACCTCCTCTTGTATTTACGATTAAGATGATGCAATGCGCTCGGCCACTGGAGGGGATCGTTCGGGATGGGGCCGCCGGATGCCCGGGGAGGGCGCTGGCGGCCTTTTCGTTGATGGGCAGGCCGGGCGAAATGCGGGTCAAGCGGGAAGGGGTCAGCCGCCCTTCTACCGAGGGTATCTTCCAAGATTCCGATCGGCAGCGCATCCGATGAGTCGAGGGAGAGAGCGGCGCAGGAAACTCATCAATTCTCTGGAAGGGAGCCAACCCGCGATGGCGCAGGTTTTACGGATCGTTCCCCTCGGGGGGCTGGGTGAGATCGGCAAGAACATGATGGCGATCGAGTACGGCCGCAACATCCTGATCATCGACGCCGGGATCATGTTCCCGGAGAACGACATGCTGGGGGTGGATTTCATCATCCCCGACTGGCAATACTTGCGGGACAAGAGGGCATGGGTGCGGGCGATCGTCATCACCCACGGCCATGAGGACCACATCGGTGCCCTCCCCTTCTTGATCCGGGAGATCCCGGCCCCGGTCTACGCCACGCCCCTCACCCGGGGATTGATCGAGGTCAAGCTCAAGCAAGCGAAGGTGACCGAGGGCGTGACCCTCCACACGGTCCAGGCAGGCGACCGCCTCACCCTTGGGCCGTTCACAGTGGAGCTGTTCCGGGTCTGCCACAGCATCCCCGACGGGGTGGGGCTGGGGATCACCACCCCCGCCGGCCTCATCGTCCACACCGGTGACTTCAAGTTTGACCAGACCCCCGTGGATGGGAAGCCCACGGACTTCGCGGCCCTGGCGGAGTTCAGCAAGCGCGGCGTGCTGGCGCTGCTCTCCGACAGCACCAACGCCGACCGCCCGGGGTGGACCCCCTCGGAACGGGTGATCGACGCGGCCTTCGACGCCGCCTTCCGCCAGGCGAAGGGACGCATCATCGTCGCCACCTTCGCTTCTCTGATCTCCCGCTTCCAGCAGGTGATCCAGGCGGCTCTCCGCTACGGCCGCAAGGTGGCCTTCGCCGGGACCAGCGTGGTCGAGAACGTGAAGATCGCTCAGAAGCTGGGCTACCTGGAGATCCCGCCTGGGGTGATGATCCGCCCGGATGAGGTGGAACACTATCCTCCCCAGCAGGTGGTGATCGTGACTACTGGCGCCCAGGGGGAGCCCTCCTCGGTACTGGCCCGCATGGCGGCCGGCCAGCATCCGCAGCTCAAGATCGTCCCCGGCGACACGGTGATCCTGTCCGCCCACCCGATCCCGGGCAACGAGGAGATGGTGCACCGGACCATCAACCGTCTCTTCCAGCGCGGGGCCGATGTGCTCTACGACCCCATCGCCCCCGTCCACGTCTCCGGCCACGCCAGCCAGGAGGAGCTGAAGTTGATGATCAACCTGGTCCGGCCTCAGTACTTCATCCCCATCCACGGGGAGATCCGCCATCTGAAGGCCCACGCCCGGCTGGCGATGGAGCTGGGCATCCCGGCGGAGAACATCTTCACGGTGGAGAACGGGTGGGTGATTGAATTCAAGGACGGCCGGGGACGGATCGCGGAGCGGGTGCCAGGGGGATACGTGTTCGTGGATGGCGCTCGGGTCGGGGACATCGGCCCGGAGGTGTTGCGGGAGCGAGAGGTGCTCTCGCGGGAGGGGTTCGTAGTGGCCATCGTGCGGCGGGACCCGAAGACGGGACGGCTCGTCGGGCGGCCGGAGCTGATCACTCGCGGGTTCACCTTCGCCCGGGAGGCGGAGGAGCTGATGGCCGGGGCGGAGGAGTTGATTGTGGAGACCGTCCGCTCGGCGGACGGGGAGGGGAAGTCCCGCCAGGCCCTGGCCCATCGTATCCAGAGCGCCCTGGCGGATTATCTCTACCGCCACACCCGCCGCCGGCCGATGATCATCCCGGTGATCACCGAATAGGAACCCTCCAGGGGACGCCGACGGCTGGGGCGGCCCGGGGGCCGCTTTCTACGGAGCGAGCGGCGGTGCGCATTGACGTGGTGACGCTGTTCCCGGAGTATTTCGAAAGCCCCTTGCGGGTGAGCATTCTCAAGCGGGCGCAGGAGTCCGGGCGCGTGCAGATCGTGGTGCATTCCCTGCGGGCGTTCGGGCTGGGGCGCCATCGGGTGACCGACGACACCCCGTATGGGGGCGGCGGCGGGATGGTCATGCGCCCGGAGCCGATCTTCGAGGCGGTGGAGCACGCCCTCTCCGACCTTCCCCCGGAGGAGCGGCAGGCGGTCCCGGTCGTCCTCCTGGACCCCGCAGGGCGGCGCTTCACCCAAGAGGTGGCCTGGGAGTTGTCCGCTTATCCCCGCCTCCTCCTGATCTGCGGCCATTACGAGGGGGTGGACGAGCGGGTGCGGGAGCATCTGGCCACAGACGAGATCTCCATCGGGGATTTCATCCTGACCGGGGGCGAGCCCGCGGCCCTGGTGATCATCGACGCGGTGGTGCGGCTATTGCCCGGCGTGCTGGGGGATCCCGAGGCTCCCCGCCACGACTCCTACGCCGAGGGCCTGTTGGAACATCCCCACTATACCCGCCCGGCCGTCTACCGCGGATGGGAGGTCCCGGAGATCCTGCGCTCTGGCCACCATGCCGCCATCGCCCGCTGGCGTCGGCTGCAGTCCCTCCGGCGCACCTGGGAGCGCCGGCCGGATCTCCTCCTCCGGTCGACGCTGACCGAAGAGGAACGGGCCTGGATCGCCAGCTGGGAGGCGGAGCGACGGGCGATCCTGGCACCCCTTCTGGAAGGGGGAAAGGAATAAACGAGGCCCTGGTTCAGGGGCGGAGGAAGGTTCCTGGAGGGACTCCACGATGGCCCCGTGTCGGCTCTCCGAGCTGTTGCGCACGCTCCCGTTCCCCTATCGGCACGATGGAGGCGACCCCGAGATCCAGGATGTGGTGACGGATTCGCGCCACGTCCGGCCGGGAGCGCTCTTTGTGGCCTATCGGGGGTTACAGCACGACAAGCACACCTTTATCCCCGACGCCCTGGCCCGGGGAGCGGTGGCGGTGGTGGGGGAACGGTCCCGGGCAGACGCCCCGGTCCCCGAGGGCTTCCCATATGTCGAGGTCCCCAACGGCCGGGAGGCCCTGGCCTGGCTCTGCGCCGCCTTCCGGGGTTTCCCCTCCCGTCGGCTGATCCTGATCGGCGTGACCGGGACGGACGGCAAGACCACCACGGTCAACCTCATCCACTCGATCCTGACCGCTGCCGGGCGGCGGGCCGGGATGATCAGCACCGTGAACGCGGTGATTGGGAACCGCGTCTATGACACCGGCCTGCATACCACCACCCCCGAGGCCCCCGACGTCCAGCGCTACCTCGCGGAGATGGTTGAGGCCGGCCTTACCCATGCGGTGCTCGAGGCGACCTCCGAGGGCCTGGCCCAGCACCGCGTGACCGCGTGCGATTTCGACGTCGCCGTCCTGACCAACATCACCCACGAACACCTCAACTTCCACGGCACCTGGGAGAACTACCGGGCGGCCAAGGCCCGTCTCTTCGAGATGCTCAAGGCCTCTGCCGACAAAGGCCTACCCAAGACGGCCGTCCTCAACGCCGAGGACCCTTCCTTCGATTACTTCCGCCGCATCCCCGCGGATCGCTACCTGAGCTACGCCCTGGGGAGGCCGGCGGACCTCACCGCCGAGGACCTCCGTTTCGAGCCCGATCGCACCCGCTTCCGCTTGCGCACGCCGGTGGGAGCGATCCCGTTGGAGACCGCTTTGGTGGGGGAATACAATGTCGCCAACATCCTGGCAGCCGCCGGGGTGGGGATCGCCCTGGGGCTTCCCCTGGAGGCCATCGCCGAGGGTGTGCGGCGCCTGCGAGGCGTGCCCGGGCGGATGGAGCGGATCGATGAGGGGCAGGATTTCCTGGCCATCGTGGATTTCGCCCACACGCCGAACGCCTTGGAGCATGCTCTGCGCGCCGCGCGGCGGATGACCGCCGGTCGTGTGATCGTGATCTTCGGGAGCGCCGGGCTGCGGGACGTGCAGAAACGAGGGATGATGGGCCGCGTGGCCGGGCGGCTGGCGGATCGCATCGTGATCACGGCGGAGGATCCCCGGACGGAGGATCTCGAGGCCATCCTCGAAGCCATCGCCGAGGGGGTGCAGGCAGAGGGGCGGGTCGAGGGCGTGGACTTCTGGCGGATCCCGGACCGGGCTGAGGCGATCCGGTTCGCAGTCGAGCTGGCCCAGCCGGGCGATCTGGTGATCGCCTGCGGCAAAGGGCCGGAGCCCTCGATGTGCTATGGGACGGTGGAATACCCGTGGGATGAGCGCGAGGTCATGCGGGCGGCCCTCCGGGAGCGGCTGGGGAAAGGCCGTGATCTCATCCGCCCCTGGTGCTACCTCCGCGCGGCGCGACAGTCATCGTTGTAGCGCCTGGCCGGAGGGGCCTCATCGGGGATCCCGCCCCTCCGCCCTACCTCTCCCAGTTGAACGCCTCGATTAGGGTGGCCAGGGCCTGCCGGTTGGGGATCAGGACATGGGCGCCGCCCGGGGTCTGCCACGGGCGGACCATGGAGGGCTCCACGGTGAGCAGGCGGATGCGCTCCTCTGGCACCTTCCGGGCGAACTGGGCGATGGCCAGCATCTCCGGGATCGAGAGGTCCGTCTGCACCGAGTTCCCGAGGGTCCGGAGGATCTCTGGGATCTGAGGCAGGTTCTGGAGGGAGAGGACCTTCGCCCGCAGGGCCATCAGGACCTGTTGTTGCCGCTTGAGCCGCCCGAAATCGCTGTCCGCGTGGCGGGTCCGCACATATTTCAGCGCCAACTCACCGTCCATGTGGATGCGCCCGGCCGGGATCACCAGCCGCTCCGTGCGGTAATCATCGGTCGGATAGGCGTTGTCTACGATGGTCCGGGGGACATCCACATCGATCCCCCCCACGAGGTCGACGATCCGCTTGAAGCCGTTGAAATCCAGGATGATGTAGCGGTGCACGGGGACCCCGAAGTTATACGCCACCGTCTGCTTGGCCAGTTCCCCACACCCACCCAAATGGTAATAATCTCCGTAGAAGCACGCCGTATTGATCCGGCTCTGGGCGATCCCTCGCCCCTCCAGCCCGGGGATCGGGACGTAAAGGTCCCGAGGGATGGAGAGCACGGAGATGGTGTTGCTGATGGGATCCAGGCCGATGAGCATGATCCCATCCGAGCGGACGGGGATCTCCTTCTCCTCTGGCCGTCGGTCCACGCCCAAGACCAGGATGTTGAGCCGGCCGGGGACTGGCCAGGCGGGAGCGGGGCTGAGCCATTCGATCGGGTTCAGCATGCGCCCGACCTCGGAGATGGAGGGGAGCCCCAGGGGACCGCTGATCGGCTGCCCCCCGCCAGCCATCGCCCGCCAGCGCTGGGCCCGGGCAGCCATCACCACCGCGATCCCGAGCCAGACCGAGAGCAAGGTGGATGCGAGGAGGACCACGGCGAACAGCCGGTAATACCGTCCGACGGCCGCTGGGCGGACGCGCGTCGAGGTCGAAACCGTCTCCGCCACCGTGTTCTCCGCCTCGGAGGGATTGGATCGCTCGGATGGCAACGAGAAATTGAGCACACAAAAACCACGGGCACGCGAGGCGTGCCCGTATGGATTTTAACGCATTAGGCCCCTCCTGGCGCTGGGTTGCTTCCTGGAGGGATGGGCGCTAATACCGCAGCAGGGCGGCGACGCCCACCTCCCGCAGCCGGGGATGGTCCGCCACGATCTCCACCTGGCCGCCGTTTTCCAGCACCGTGGCGATCAGCCAATCCACGGCATCGGGCAGCGGCTCGAAGGCTGCGCCGCAGAAGGGGCAGGTCGCGCGCGGGGTGGCGGTGAGGAAGCCGCAGCCCATGCAGCGCCAGGCCGGCGCGTGGAACCCATCGGCCACCAGCAGCACCTGCACCCGCCCTTCCGCCGCCGCCCCCAGGGTGTCATCCAGGTTGGCCACGCCATTGCTCCCCTTGGCCGCCGCCGTGATCGCCGCGTCCACCAGGGCGAACTCCCGCTCCCGTTCGACCTGCTGGAGGATCCGCAAGGCGGCCTCCTGGATCTCCCCCTCGTCGGCCATGCGGTCGCCGGGGATGGTCCCGGCGATGCGGTCGCGCCAGGGGCGGGGGAGGAGCTCCCGGAACTCCACCACCGTGGGGTCCGCGCCGCCGAGGAGGAGGTAGCGGGGCTGATGGCGCTCGCAGAAAGCAGCTGTCAGTTCAGCGGCCTCCTTCAGGTTGCGGTAGGCCACCTCATCCTCGTGCCGCTGGAGTTTCTCTGCCCCCCAGCCGCCCTGCTTGTGCCGCTTGATCGGCTCCCCGCGCATCTCCAACGTGTCCTGAAGCTCCCCCATTTGATAGAACAGCAGGCGCGTGTGGGTCTTGTCCACCAGCGCCACCAGGAAGCGCCCGTAGGCGTCCCAGAGCTTGGCCAGGGGGAACACGTAAGGCTTGCGGCCGACGAAGGCGAGGTTGGGCGTGGGGACGGCCAGCGCGAAGGCCCGCCAGAACCCGATGGCCTGGGCGGAGAAGAGGGCCAGCCCCCGCCCGTACCCATCGTATTCCTGCTCCACGAAGCGTTGGACGGCCTCCAAATCCGCGCGGGGCGCTTGATCGGCCACCCGCTCCAGCAGATGGCGCAGGTTCAGCCGGTAATGATCCTTGGTCTGACGGCGGGGGTCCACATCCAGGTAGAGGCTCAAGATGGGGGTGTGAGGGCTTTCCAGCACGGCGAGTTCCCGTAGATCCCGTTCGCTCAACATCGACACCTCCTGAGGCGATCCTTCCGCGCGCCGACGGCCAGGGGGCGCTTCGGAGCAACGACCCACGCTCCTCCGTGACGACTTCGCCGTTTCCATCTCTATTATTTTAATCCCGACGCTCTTCCATGTTTGCGGCTTCCGCCCACTGCCGGAAGCGCAGCGCGTCCTCCCACATGGACACGTTGTTGAAGAACACGAAGACTTCTCGGAATCGTTGACAGAGGCCCCAGAGTGCCTGCAGATCCTCATCGGTATAGCGATAGCCGTAGCCGGTCCGGCCGTGCAGGCGGAAGTAAGCGACCTCCTCGGTCGCCGAGGGACGCGCGAAGGGATCCACGGCGTGGATCAGGCCGTAGCGCTCACAGATCCGGCGGACTGTCTCCGCCGGCCAGTCCCCCCGGGGCTCCCAGGCGATCCGGAAGGGGACCTCCCCGATCCGATCGAGGAAGGCTTCGAGGTTCCGGAGGTGCTCCGGGGTGGGGGTGAAGGAGGCTGGGCATTGCAACAGCACCACGGCCGCCCCCAACGCCTGCGCCGCCTCCACCGTAGCCGCCCATCCCCGCTCCACCACTGGCGTGGGCTGGAACATGCCGGCCATCGGGCGTTCCGCCGGGGCCAGAGGGCGGCGGAGCCGGCGATAGGTTGGGCTGCTGGCAGGATGGGTGACGAGCTGCCACGCCTTGAGGGCGAAGACGAACCCTGGGCCCGCCTCCTCCCGCCAGCGCCGGAGGGTTTCCGGCTGGGGCGGGTCGTAAAACGTCTGCTGGACTTCCACAGCCCGGAACGTCCGGAAGTAGAGGGCGCGCGCCTTCGGAAACCCGCAGCAACCGATGTGAAGCGTCCGCGTCCCCATCAGGAGCCCTCCACCCGCACCACGCGCCCCCCGGCGGCGCGGACCAAGCGATCTCGGATGGCCAGGCCCAACCCCTGGGTTCCAAAATCGCGGGCGAGGATGAGGTCCAACCCTTGGGCGTCTAGCTCCCGCATCGCCGGATACAGCCGCCGGGCGATCCCCTCCAGATCCTGTTCGGACCCCAGCGTCGCAACCGCCACGGGCAGGTCCGTCACTGCCGCTCGGTCTTCCTCCGAGATCAGGACCCCCACCCGATGGCCTTCCTGGAGGGCGCGGGCCGCCAGCTCGCGGAGACGGGCGCGGGCCCATTCCCTTGGGCCGATCAGGACCACCATCTCGGCTCGGGGGGCGTAGTGCTTGGGCAGCATCCCCGGCGCCGGCGCCGGGCCGCTCACCGAGCGGTCGAACACCGCCACCGGCCCGATGGCCGCCTCCAGCGCCTCCCGGGGGAGCCCGCCCGGCCGCAGGATCGTGGGAACCGGCCGGGTGAGGTCAAGGACCGTCGATTCCACCCCAATGGGCGTCGGCCCCGCGTCCAGGACGAGGTCCACCCGGTCGGCCAGATCCTCCAGGACATGTTGGGCAGTGGTAGGGCTGGTGTGCCCGAACCGGTTGGCGCTGGGCGCAGCGATCGGCGTCCCCGCCGCTCGGATCAGGGCGAGGGCCACCGGATGGGCCGGCATCCGGATGGCCACCGTCGGCAGGCCCGCCGTGACGAGGTCAGGGACGACCGGCTGCTTCGGCAGGACGACGGTCAGCGGGCCGGGCCAGAAGCGGCGGACGAGCGTCCACGCGGCGGGGGGGACTTCCCGCGCCAGCCGGGGCAGCGCGTCTAGGTCGGCGATGTGCAGGATCACCGGATCGGTGGCGGGCCGCCCCTTCGCCGCAAAGAGGCGGGCGACGGCCGCCGGGTTCAGGCCATCGGCGCCCAACCCGTAAACGGTCTCCGTAGGGAAGGCCACCAGGCCTCCCGCCCGCAGGATCTCAGCCGCCCGGGCGATGGCTGCCGGATCCGGATGGTGGGAATCCACGCGCACCACCTCTGTCATCCCGCCTCCAGCGAGGCAAAGCGTGCCCCCATCCCTCTTGGGGCTCGAAGGGGGAGGATCGAAGGCACCTTCCATTCGGATTTTGAAGGGAACCGGAGGGAAGGGCAAAATAGGAAAGCATGTCCTGCGGGACAGGCTGAGGACCCATGCGCATCCGCGCCGTGACGGTGTTCATCCCCTGGGATCCGCCGGCGTTCGCTCAGGCCGGAGCCCTCGCCCAGGCGGCGCGCGAGGCGCTCGCCCGGGCCGGATACGAGGTCCAGACGGTGCGCCTGGCGCTGTCGCCGCCGGAGCCCTCGTGGACCCCGGCGGATCTTCTCGGGCGCGCCCGGGAGTGGGAGGGGCGGGCGCGGGAGGCCGGGTTCGATTACCTGAGCCTGGGCCCCTTCGGGCCGCTAGCTCCCGCGATCCCGCGCCTCCTTGCGGAGACCGAGCGGACCTTTGCCGCGGTGGCGTTGGGGGATCGGGAGGCGGCGATCACGGCCGCACGGGTCATTCGGGAGAACGCGACGGTCGCTCCCGATGGGTTCGCCAACCTGCGGTTTGCGGCCCTCGCCGGTGTTCCCCCGCTCTGTCCTTTCTTCCCGGCTGCCTATCACGATGGGGGGCCGATGGCCCTGGCGGTGGCCACCGAGGCGGCGGATCTGGCTGTGGAGGCCGTGCGGGCCGCCTCGGATCCGGCGGCGGCCC
>JBEPYX010000010.1:0-14956 GCA_041641155.1 Thermoflexus sp. | reverse complement strand
CCCAGCCACAAAGCGCGAGGCGGCCCGCCACACGAACCCCCACCGCATCACCCGTTCCTTCATCGTCCGGTTGCGTGAGAGGGAGACGAAGAGCGCGCGCCACATTGGATCCTCCGGGTCCCCGGCCGTCGAGGATGGCCATCGCCGCTCACCGCCGGAAATAGGCCTCCAGGATCTGGCGGGCCACGGGGGCCGCGTTCTGGGAGCCCTCCCCTCCATTCCAGATGAACACCAAGACCGCCACCTCCGGCGCCTCCGCCGGTGCGAAGGCGACGAACCAGGCATGGGTGGGCAGCTGCCGAGAGGAACACAGCCGCATGCGGAGCGCGAGATCGTCGCAGAACTCCGCCGTGCCCGTCTTCCCCGCGACGCGGATCCCCGGGATCTGCGCCCGCACCGCTGTGCCCCGCTCCACGGCCGCCACCATCCCCTCTCGCACCACAGCGAGGTGCTCCGGCGCCACAGGGAGTCGGCCGATGACCTCCGGCTGGAAGGACTTCAGGAGATGCCCCTGGGCGTCGGCGATCTCCCGAACCAGAGTGGGGCGATAGAGGATTCCCCCGTTCGCGATGGCGCTGACGGCGTTGAGCAGCTGCAGGGGCGTCACGAGCAAATACCCCTGCCCGATCCCCAGGTTGTAGGTGTCGCCGGTGGACCAGGTCTCCCCGAACGTCCGCCGCTTCCATTCGGGATCGGGCAGCTGTCCGGCCGCCTCGCCCGGCAGCTCGATACCCGTCGGCTGTCCCAGGCCGAAGGCGCGCATATAGCGCACCAGGCGCTCGATCCCCAGGCCCTCGAAGGTCGGCTCCCCCGGCACATTGTAGCCGCCCGCCACCTTGTAGAAGAACACGTTACAGGAGTTGGCCAGCGCGTCCACCACATCTTGCCAGCCGTGGCCGGAGCGCAGCCAGCAGAAGAAGCGTTGGGCCAGGCCCGGGTCGTTGGGGAAGTATCGGTTGGGGATCACGATCTCCCCCGGGTCGAACAGGCGGGTCCGAGGGGTGATCACGCCCTCTTGGAGCGCGGCGGCCGCGACGATGGGCTTGAAGGAGGAGCCAGGCGCGAATTGGGAGGCGATGGCGTGGTTCAACAGCGGGCCGAAGGGGTCCTCCAGCAGGCGCGGGTAGGCTTGGGGGAGGTCGGGGCTAACGAACAGGTTGTTGTCATAATCCGGAAGGCTGACCATCGCCAGGATCTCCCCGGTGGTCGGCCGCATCACGATGGCGACGCCCCGCCGGGTGACCTCCCGGCCGGCGATCCGGTTCAGCTCCTCCAGTTTGCCCTGCAGCGCCGCGCGGGCGGCGGCCTGCAGGTCCAGATCCAGGGTCAATGTGATCCGCGCCCCTGGCTGCGGCGGGATCTCCGCCAGCACCCGCACCGGCCGCCCCAGGGCATCCTCCTCGACGTAGCGAGCCCCCTTCGTCCCGCGCAGCCACGGCTCGAGGGTGTATTCCAGGCCCGTCAAGCCCACCCGGTCCGTCGCGGGATTGTAGCCTTGCCCCTCATAGCGGGCGACCTGCTCCGCCGGGATGGGACCGACGAAGCCCACCACGTGCGCGGTCAGTGGGCCCGTCGGGTAGCGCCGCTGCAGGATCGGCTCCGCCCGGATCCCGGGCAGGCGCTGGGCCTCCTCCATCAGCCGGAACGCGACCTCCCGGTCCACCGGCTCCTTCAAGACCAACGGACGGAAGGGCGCCTCCCGCGCCGCGGCCTCGATCCGATCCCGGATCCCCGGGCCACCCGGCCCCTGGGCCGACGCGCTCCCCTCCTCGAGCGGCATCCCCAGCCACCGACTTAACTGGCGGAGGATCGCCTCCCGCTGATCCGGGTCTTGGGGAAGATCCCCCGGCGTCACCAGAACCCGGAAAGTCGGCTCGTTGCGCACCAGCGGGCGCCCGCTCCGATCCAGGAGGAGCCCGCGGGGGGCCTCCAGGGGGATTACCCGAAGGCGGTTGCGCTCCCCCAGCGCCCGATACCGGGATCCCTCCACGATCTGGAGCTGGTAGAGGCGATAGCCCAGCCCGACGAAGGCCAGGAGGACCCCAAGGCCCCAGAGGAGCAAGCGCAGATGGGGGGAAGGGCGCGGCGGCGGGGGTGGACGGAAAGCCGCCACGCTGTCTAGTGTCCCGGATTCGGGATGCGATGGGTAAGGCTCGATCATCGTCCGGATCCGCCTTCCCCGCCCCGTGGCAGGGGATCCCCGGGTCCGCCCGGGTCATCGCAGCGCCGGCCGCTCGGGGCGCGGTCGCAACGCCCGAAGCACCGGATAGAGCATCACCATCCCCAACGTGTTCCACAGCGCCTCCGGCAACATCACCTGCCGGAGCGCCACGCCCCAATCCACGGGATATTGTAAAGCCAGCAGCAGAAGCCCCCGAACCCCCTCCACCAGGAAGGTGCCCCCCGCGGCCACCAGCGCCGGCATGATCAGCCGCCCCCGGAAAACCGGCCGGCTCAACCCGTGGGCGAGCGGGACCACGGCCATGAGGGCCAGGGCGCTGAGGCCCATGGGCCCCCCCGAAAACAGATCCAGCAGCAGCCCGCCGCCGAACGCCCACCCCAACCCTTCCTCCAACGGGGCGAGGAAAGCCGCCGCCGCGACCACCAGGAACACCAGGTTCGGCCGCCCAGGATCCGGGAAACCCATAGGGATCCAGGTCGCCTGCAGCAGCGCCGCTAACCCCAGAACCCCCACTGCCTGGACCCATCGCCTCCGCATGCGGCGCTCCCTCCGCCGATCCCATCAGGCCGCCGCGGGCTTACGGCGAGGTGGGTGCCTCCTCCATCCCTGGGAAGCTGGTGATCACCAGCACGTAAGTCAGGCGCCGCGGATCCACTGCCGGACGGATCCGGGCCCGCTGGAAGGGCTCCCCAGATCCCACCACCTCGGCCACCTGCCCGATGACCAGCGCCCGGGGGATCTGGCCCCCCACCCCCGAGGTCAACACCACGTCCCCCGGGCGGATCTCCTCATCGGGCAGCACGAAATCCAGCAACAGGCTCCCATCCGGCTGCCCGATCACCATCCCGCTGGTCCGCGTGGTCCCCAGCAGGGCCCCGACCTGGCTCCCCGTGTCCGTCAACAAGCGCACCCGGGAGCGGTTCAGGTCCGCGGCGGCGATCCGCCCGACCAGGGCGGATCCCCGGGTGATCACCGGCATCCCCTCGCGCACCCCATGGCGGGTTCCGACGTCCAGGATGAGATAGCGGAGATAGGGATCCGTCTCATAACCGATCACCGTGGCGGCCACGAAGGTGGTTTGGGGGCTCTCCTGGACGATCCCCAGCAGGGCCTTGAGCTCTGCGTTCTCCGCGGCCAGCTCCCGCAGCCGCGCGTTCTCCGTCTGCAGATCCTCGACCTGGGCCCGCAGGCGCTGCACCTCCTCCCGGAGGCTGCGGATCTCCCGCAGGGATCCCACCGCGTCCAGGACATAGCGTCCCAGATCGGCCACGAGCCGCTGCAGGGGAGTGATGGGGATGGCCAGCACGGACTCCACGGGCTGAAGCCACCCCAGCCCTTGGAGGAAGAGCAAGGCCGCCGCCACGCCGACGAGCAGCCATGCCGTCCATGGCCGGCGATCTCCCGGGCGCATGGCCAGACCCCTTTCCCCAGCGCGGGGAACCGATCAGTGGGCGATCGGCTGGCCGATGCGCACGGGCGATCGAGGCGGCCGCCCGCGGTCCAGGGTCGTCAGCACCTGATGCCAGGTGTCCAGGTTCTCCAGCACCTTCGCCGCCCCCAGGGCGACGGCGGTGACCGGCTCGGGGGGGACCCAGCATCGGATGCGGGTCTCCTCAGTCAGGCGCTGGGCCAGCCCCTTCAGCTGCGCCCCTCCGCCGACCAGAGCGATGCCAACCTCCATAATGTCGGCGACCAGCTCGGGAGGCGTCTCGTCGAGGACCGACCTCACGGTGTCCACGATGATCCCGACCGCCTCCCGGAGGGCCTCACGGATCTCGATGCTGGAGACCTCGATCGCATCGGGCAGCCCTGTGACGAGATTCCGCCCTCGCACCACCATCGTCCGCTCCTCCGGCAACGGATAGGCGGACCCGATCTCGATCTTCACCCGCTCGGCCATCCGCTCGCCGATGAGCAGGTTGTAGCGTTGGCGCATGTAGTTGATGATCGCCTCATCCATCTCGTCACCCGCCACCCGGACCGAGCGGCCGACCACGATCCCTCCCAGGGCGAAGACCGCGACCTCGGTGGTGCCCCCGCCGATGTCCACCACCATGCTCCCCCGCGCCTCCGCGACCGGGAGGCCGATCCCGATGGCTGCCGCCAAGGGTTCTTCGATCAGGAAGGCCGCCCGGGCGCCGGCGGCCAGACAGGCATCGTGGACCGCCCGACGCTCCACCTCCGTCACCCCGCTGGGGATCCCGACGACCACCCGCGGGCGCGGGATGGGGACGGGGACATGTTGGTGGGCCTTCCGGATGAACTCCCCGATCATCTCGCGGGTCATCTCGAACTCCGAGATCACCCCGTCCCGAAGGGGGCGGATGGCCACGATATGCGCCGGGGTGCGGCCCACCATCTCCTTGGCCGCCTCCCCCACCGCCAGCACCTGCCGGGTGCGCCGATCAATCGCCACCCACGACGGCTCATGGATGATAATCCCCTTCCCCCGCACGCATACGAGAGTGGTCGCCGTCCCCAGATCAATGCCGATATCCAGGGAAAGCAGCCCCAACAGCGCGTCGATGGGATTCCACACGGATCTCCCTCTCCTCAGCCAGGATGATGAAACGGCTCCGGCCCGCCGCGCGCCCGGCTCCCGGCCCGGACACATCCCGGGGAAAGGCGGTCCGGGCTGGATTATACGGGTGGCCCCTGGGCTCAGCAACCGCCCCGCTGCCCTCACCCGGGGGGAGCGCTCTCGGGGAACCCCAGCTGGCTCAGCAGCTCCCGCTGGATCGCCCACATGCGGCGCCGCGCCTGGGCAGTATCGTGATCATACCCCAGCAGGTGCAGCACCCCGTGCACCGTGAGCAATGCCAGCTCCCCCTCCAGAGAGCGGCCCTCCCGTTGGGCGCGACGGGCTGCATAGGGGAAGGCGATGACCACATCGCCCAGGTAGGGCACACCCGGGGCGAGCTCCACCTGCGCCGGGAAGGAGAGCACATCCGTCGCCGCATCCACCCCGCGATAGGTGCGATTGAGGCGGCGGATCGTCTCCTCATCCACGAGGGCCACGGTCAGCGCCGCCTTCCCGTCCAGGGCGTGGCGCTGGAGGACCGCCCGGGCCGCCCGCCGGAGCCCAGCGAGGCGCCCCGGGGCCTGGTAGGCCTTCGGCGCACGCACCGTGATCGGCGCCTGGATCTTCCGTTTGTTCTTCATGGCATCCTCCGGTGGAACGGGCGCCCAGGCTGTACGCGCGGGGCGTGGGCCCATGCGGGCGTCGGGGGCCTCCGTTGAGGTTCCGGCCCGAGGACGACGCATGTCCTCACCGGGCGGCCTCGGGACGAAGCACCGGAGGCGTCTCCGGGTAGACCAGGCGAGGGTGGAACATCCCCTGGAAGACCTGGAGGAAGGCTTCCCGGATCCCCTGGAGATCCTGCATGGTCAGAGGCGCCTCATCCAGCTGGCCCGCTTGGATCCGGTCCTGGAACACCCGCTCGAGGATCCGTGCCAGCTCTTGCGGATCCTTCGGCCGGGCGGCCCGCACCGCCGCCTCGCAGCCGTCGGCTAGCATGACGATCGCCGTCTCCTTGCTCCGGGGCCGCGGGCCCCGATAGCAGAAGGCGGCGCGATCCACCTTCTCCGGATCCCCCGCCTCCCGGACCGCCCGGTGATACGGGATGGTCACGCACAGGGTGCCGTGGTGTTCCTGGATGAAGGCCCGAACCCGACGGGGCAGCCGGTAGCGCTGGGCCAGGGCCAATCCCTCCTCCACGTGGCGCAGGATCGCCTGGGCGCTGGCATGGGGATCCATCTGCTCGTGGGGGTTGTCCCCATCCACCTGGTTCTCCACAAAGAGGTAGGGACGCACCATCTTCCCGATGTCGTGATACAGCGCCCCCACCCGGGCCAGGAGCGGGTCCGCGCCGATGCGCAGGGCGGCCTGCTCGGCCAGGTTCGCCACCATCAGGGTGTGGTGGTAGGTCCCAGGGGCGCGGATCATCAGCTGGTGCAGGAGGGGATGGGTCGGGCGGGCCAGCTCCAGCAGGTGCAGCGGTGTGGTGACATCGAAGAGCGCCCCCAGCGCGATGAACCCCAGCAGCGTGATCGTGACCGAGAGGGCGCCGGCCAGCAGCCCCATCCCCCCGCTGACGAGCGCCTCAAGGGGCTGGAGGGATCCGGCCTCCGCCATGGCGGCGATCCCGATGAGGCCGGTGATCGCCCCCGCGCTCAACCCTGCCATCAGCAGCGCCTGGAATCGCTCCAACCGGTGGAGGATCAGGATGGTGACCCAGTTGGACAAGAGCGCCGCCGCCATGAAGGCGGGGGTCTGATCCGCGATCAACCCGAACCAGAGCGACCCGATCGCGCTGAGCAACAGCGCGGGCACCGTGCCTAAACCGGTGGCCATCAGCATGCCGAGGGTGGCGGTGGGGAACGCCCAGATCCAATCCGGCGCGAGCACCATCAACAGGCGCGCCCCGGCGATGAACAGGGCGAACAGCCCCAAGACAGCTATCAGACGCCTGGGGCGATCCTGGATCTCCAGGGGGAGCCGCTGGAGGAGCAAAAGGAGCCCTGCTACCCCTAGCCCAGCGATGATCCCCCGCGCGACGGGAAGGCGCCAGGGGGACCCGGTGGGGATCAACCCGTATTGCTGGAGAGCCTCCATGGCCAGCGGGTCCAGCACATCCCCCTGGCGGATAATAGCCTCGCCAGCTCGGATCGTGCGGATCTGCGGGGCCACGGCCTCCCGAGCCCGCCGGCGGGCTGCCTCCGTGGCCTCCACATCCAGCATGCTGTTGGGGACGATCAGCGGGCTGACCAGCCGGGCCACCAAGTCCGCCTCCTCCTCCGTGAGGCGAGCGCTGATCCGATGGGGGAGCTGCTGGAGGACCTTCGGAATCTCCTCCTCCCGCACAGGCTCCCGCATGATCTGGTCCAGCAGTCCGAGCGCCTCCGCGGTCACGAGATCCCAGCGGGAGGAATCCAAAGTCAGGAGACGCAGGCGCTGCGCCGGGGAGAGCTCATACCCCTCGAGGGGGACGTCCAGCTGGCGGGCCTTCTCCTCCAGCGGGAGATTTTCCCCACGAATCTGTTCGATCGCCTCCAGCGTCTGTCGGAGCCTCCCCACCTGCTGCCGGGCGATGCGGGGATCTGGGCTGGTGTAGATCGGGGCGATCTGAGCCGCCGCGGCCTCGCGGGCCTGCTCCGTCAAAACGGCGCTGGGATAGCTGAGCTCGTAGGGGGCGAAGATCGTCTGAGGGGCGGCCCGCCCGACCTGCCATGCCTGGGCAGTCCCGCTCGGGACCGGCCAGGCGACCAAACCGACCATGAGCGCTGCCAAGATCAGCGCCCAGCCGATCCACCCCAGGGTCCGAAGGGTTCGACGCCAATCCCACCCTTGAGGCTTGCTATCCATACGCGTGTGCCTTCCCCCATCGTCCGACACCGGGCCAGCCATCCTCGGCATTTTATAAAGTTTAGCGGGGCGCGGGAGACGCCTCAACGTCCGATGGGTCCCCTCCGCCCCGATAAGGGATCCTCCACCCACAGGAGCACGGACGGGGCTTGGCTCTCCCAGCGCCAGCGGACGCCTGGGGGGAGCACGGCCAGTTCCCCGGGGGCTAGGATCCCGCTGACCGACCCCGATCCCTCCAACCCGTGGACGTCGAGGGCGATCTCCCCCCGCAGGAGCAGGAGGAACGATGGCCCTCGGGTCTCCCACTCCGGAGAGGATCCGCTCCCCCGGAGCCCCTGGTAGCGGACCGCGTCGGCCTCCAGTAGGAGAACTGGCGTGAAGGGTGGGTAGGCCAAGAGCCTCTCGTGGATGCGGACAGTGATCAGCGGCCCCCCGGTTGGCTCGCTGATCCGGAAATCGCCATTCCGGCGCTCGGGCATGAAATCCCGGCGGAACAGCAACACCAACGAAGACACACGGGATCCCGAGCGGTGAGCCATCCCGCGCGGGATGCGGATCAGCTCGTCTGGCTTAAGGTTCAGCTCCTGGCGGTCAACCCAGAACGTGACCAGTCCCTCGTAGACCAGGAACACCTCATCGAATTCCGGATGGCGATGCCAGGCGATCTCGCCGTAGGACCGATAGGCGTAGACGTGGACGTCGCCGAACCGGGCGATCGGGTAAACCTGGAAGGGCTGCGCCAGGCTCTCGCGGATCTCCGGGATCGAGGCCCGAAAGATCATCCCTCACTGCTCCGCGCTTCCGGGCTCCTCCGGGGCGACCAGGGGCTGAGGAGCCGGCTCGACATGCACAATAATATGATGAAGTTCGGGTAGCCGCCGGCGCAACTCCTGCTCCACCGCCTCGGCCCGCCGATGGGCTTCCTCCAGGGGCATCGCCCCCGCCACCTGGCAGATCAGGGCGAGGTCATAGCCCGCCTCGTGGGGATACAGGCGGACCTCCTGACAGGAACCAGGCCCCAGGACTTGTTCGATGACCTCCCGAAGGGCGGCCGGGAGGCCCGCCGGGGCTTCCGGGCCCGCCCGATGGGGGCCGCGGGCCCGGGGCTCGATATGGGTCGTCAGAGCGTGGATGCGGGGGAACTGTTCGCGGGCCCGCCGTTCCAGCTCGGTGACCCGGGCGTGGGCTTCCTCCACGGAGAGGGTCTCATCCACCTCCACGTGGAGCCCGATGTGATAGCCCTCGGAGGTTTCCACCCCGTGCAGCTCGTGCACCCCCAGCCCCAGCCCGTCAGCGAGGTTCCGCAGCCGGACGGCCATCGCCTCCCATTCGGAGGGCGGGGGCAGGCGCCCGGGCTCGATGTGGACCACCGCGTCCACGACCCCGGGGATCTGCGCCTTCAACCGCTCCTCCACCTCGGTGGCGATGGCATGGGCCTGGTCGGTGCTCATCGCCGGATCCACCTTGAGGTGCAGATCGATATACATCGCGTCGGGCGTCCCCCGGCTCCGCACCTTGTGAACGGCCCGCACCCCGGGCACGGCGAGGGCGATCCGCGCGACCTCCCCAGGGTCCACCGCCGCGCTGTCGGTCAACACCATCGCGGTGGATCGAAGGATGCGCAGGCCAGCGACCATGATCACCCCGACCACGCCCAGGGCCACCAGCGGATCCAGCCAGGGGATCCCCAGGCGGGCCGCGGCCAGGCTGGCGAGGACAGAGAGGGTGACGAAGACGTCGGAGCGGGTGTGAAGGGCGTCGGCCATCAGAATGGCGCTGCGCAGCCGCTCCCCCTGTCGCGCCTCATATCGGGAGATGGCCAGGTTCATCGGCAAGGTGATCGCCATCAGCAGGAACAGCGGGCCGCTCACCTCCGGCCGCCCGCCCAGAAGCAACCGTTCGATCACTCCCCGCACGACTTCCAGGGCGCTCATCAACAGGAAGACCCCAAGGATGAGGGCGGCGATGGCCTCGTATTTGCGGTGACCGTAGGGGTGGTTGCGATCTGGCGGCCGTGAGGCCAGGGCGATGCCCACCAGCCCGATGATGTTGGCTGAGGCGTCCAGGCCACTGTGGAAGGCGTCCGCTATGGCGCTCAGGGCCCCGGCCCGCAGGCCGACAAAAAGCTTAATGGCGGCCACCGTCAGGTTGGCGGCCAGGATGATCCAGAGGACCCGCTGGACTTGGCGTTGGTAGGTCCCGCTCATCGGGCCTGACGGCCCCCCGGTCTGAGGGATGTTCCCCGCCCATGGGCATCTTCCCATTCCCCAGGGATGCTGGGGACTAGGAGGAAGGCGCAGGGCGTTCAGGATCCGGCGCCAGCCCGGTACGCGTTGCCCAGGAAGACCTGCAGCGTGTCCACGGGGACCGGGAAGATGATGGTGGAGTTCTTCTCCATCGAGATCTCGGTCAGGGTCTGCAGGTAGCGCAGCTGGAGGGCGGCGGGCTCGGAGGCGATCATGCGGGCGGCCTCCACCAGAGTCTTTGCCGCCTGGTACTCCCCCTCGGCGTGGATGATCTTGGCCCGCTTCTCCCGCTCCGCCTCGGCCTGCCGGGCCATCGCCCGCTGCATCCCCTGGGGGAGCTCCACGTCCTTCACCTCCACCATCACCACTTTGATCCCCCACGAATCCGTCGCATCGTCAAGGATCTGGCGGAGATGGGCGTTGACCTTGTCGCGGTGGGCCAGCAGCTCGTCCAGCTCCGATTGGCCCAGGACACTACGCAGGGTGGTTTGGGCGAGGTTCCAGGTGGCGGCCCGGAAATCCTCCACCTGGGTGATCGCCTTCGCCGGATCAATCACCCGGTAGAAGACCACCGCGTTCACCTTCACCGTGACGTTGTCCCGGGTGATGGCCTCCTGAGGCGGCACATCGAAGGTCATCAGCCGTAGGTTCACCCGGATCACCCGGTCGATGATCGGGATGACGAAGAAGAGGCCCGGGCCCTTGGTCGTGTGATAACGCCCCAACCGCAGCACCACGCCCCGCTCCCACTCCGGCAGGATGCGAACGGCCGAGGAGATCAGGACGAGGGCTGCTATTAGAACCGGCACACCCCACACGATCCATTCCATGGAAAGACCCTCCTTTCGGCCCAGGGGGACGGATCCACGGGCGCCTGAGCCCTCCTGCCCCATTGTAGCACGGGGTCCGGGGATCCGACGCCAAGCCCCGGCTCCCCGCTCTTGTCGGAAGCCCGCTCCCATCTTACACTCGAGTGTTGTGGCGTTCGTTCCGTTCAGAGTTCCGGGGAACAGGGCGAGCGCAGAGTCGCCCTTCGGGACAGGGGAAGCCGGATGATCGAGCTGGTGTGCAACCTCCATAGCCACACCCGTTTCTCGGACGGGTCGGGGTTCCATCGCGATATCGTCGTCGCCGCCGCCCGGGCCGGACTGGACGTGGTGGGGGTGACGGATCACAACGTCTGGGTCGGGGGGCTGCAGGGGTATTACGGCCCCGTACTGCTCCTGGTGGGCGAGGAGGTCCACGATCCGTGCCGCCACCCCCAGGTCAACCATGCCCTGATCTTCGGGGCCGATCGGGAGCTGGCCCCGCTGGCCCCTTCCCCCCAGGCCCTGATCGACGCCGCCCGGGAGCGGGGGGCGCTGGTCTTCCTCGCCCACCCCGTGGAGCACTCCCCCCGGTGGCTGCAGGATCGGATGGGGGAGCCCCCCTTACCGTGGGTCGATCGGGAGGTGGCCGGGTTCACGGGCCTGGAGCTGTGGAACGCGATGAGCGAGTTCAAGGCCCGGCTGAAAACCCCCCTCCACGCCCTCTACTACGCCTTCTTCCCCCAGCGGTTCCTGCGCGGCCCGTTCCCTGAGGCGATCCGATGGTGGGAGCAACTGTGGCGGTCGGAGATCCCGGCGGTGGCCATCGGTGGGGCGGACGCCCACGGGCACGCCTACGCCGTGGGGCCGCTGCGCCGCGTGCTGTTCCCCTACGAGTGGCTGTTCCGGGCGGTGAACACCCATCTCCTGCTGGAGCGCCCGCTGTCGCGCCGCCCGGATGCGGATTGGGCCCTGATCCGCGCGGCGCTGGCGGCGGGGCGGGGCTGGATCGCCAACGACCTCCTGGGCTCCTCCCGCGGGTTCCGCTTCGAGGCCCACAGCGGCCACCGCCGGGCGACGATGGGGGAGACGCTCCGGCGCGCCGGGGCGGTCCAGTTCGAGGCCACGGTCCCCCTGCCGGGGGAGTTCCGGCTGATCCGTTTCGGGGACGGCCCCGTGGCCCGCGGCCGCGGACGGACCTTCCGGTACCTCACCGCGGAGCCAGGGATCTATCGCCTGGAAGTGTATCGGGCAGGCCGCCTCTGGATCCTCACCAACCCGATCCGGGTGCAGTAGCGTCCGTTTCTCGGAGGGAGAAGCCGTGCGCGCCCTGGTCACTGGCGGGGCGGGTTTCATCGGTTCCCATCTGGTGGAGCGCCTGCTCGCGGAAGGGCACACGGTGATCGTCCTCGACGATCTCAGCGGCGGCCGGATCGAGAACCTCGCCCGGGTGCGGGGCCATCCGCGGCTGCAGGTGATCGTGGAGGACGTGCGGGATCCGGCGGCCCTGCAGGCCGCCGTGGACGCGGCGGAGGTGGTCTTCCATCTGGCCGCCGTGGTCGGGATCCCCCGCGTGCTGGCGGATCCCCTGCGTGCGATCCGGGTCAACGTGGAGGGGACGGAGCGGGTGCTGGAGGCGTGCGCGGCACGCGGCATCCCGGTCTGCATCGCTTCCTCCTCGGAGGTCTACGGGAAGGGGGTCCGCTGGCCGGCGGCGGAGGGGGACGATCTGCGGCTGGGCCCCCCGACGGTCCCCCGCTGGGCGTATGCGGTGAGCAAGCTGTTGGACGAGCACCTGGCCATGGCCTGGGCGCGCCGGGGCCTGCCGGTGAGCGTGGTCCGCTACTTCAACGTCTACGGCCCGCGGGCGGATCCCCAGGGCTACGGGTATGTGGTCGCGCGCTTCATGGATCAGGCCCTGCGAGGGGAGCCGCTTACAGTGTATGGGGATGGGCAACAAACCCGTTCGTTCCTCTACGTGGAGGATGCGGTGGAGGGGACGCTGCGGGCCGGGACCCTCCCGGTCGCCTTCGGTCGGATTTGGAACATCGGGGGTTCGGAGGAGATCACGATCCTCGCCCTGGCTGAGAAGGTGCGGGCGATCACCGGCCGGCCGGTCCCCATCCGCTTCCTGCCGCTCCCCGAGGTGTATGGGCCGGATTTCGAGGAGGTCCCGCGGCGGATTCCCGACGTCTCGAAGGCACGGGCGGAGCTGGGTTTCGAGGCTCGGGTTCCCTTGGACGAAGGCCTTCAGCGAACCTGGGAGTGGTGGCGGACATGCCGACGCGTTTAAGCCGATGGTGCGATCGGATCCTAGAGGCGGGGTGGCTGATGGCGGTGGTCATCGCCCCCCTCTTCTTCAACATCTACACCAGTCGGGTCTTCGAGCCGGACAAGCTGACCCTGGTGCGCTCCATCGCCCTGATCATGGCGGCGGCCTGGCTGGTCAAGCTGGCCGAGGCCGTGGGGCAGCGGGTTCCCCTCGCACAGGCCCTCGGGTTCTCCGGGCGTACCCCCCTGGTGGGGCCTGCCCTGGCCACCGCCGCGGTCTACCTCTTGGCCACGCTGTTCTCCATCACGCCTTACACCAGCTTCTTCGGCTCCTACCAGCGGCTGCAGGGGGCCTACAGCCTGCTGGCCTACCTGGTCATCTTCTTCAGCCTCCTGGCTGGGCTGCGGACGCGGCCCCAATTCGAGCGGCTGGCCACGGTGATGGTGCTCGCCAGCCTGCCCGTGGCTGTCTACGGCCTGATCCAGCGCTACCGGCTGGATCCCCTACCCTGGGGGGGCGACGTCACCAGCCGGGTGGCCTCCCACATGGGGAACGCCATCTTCGTGGCCGCCTACCTCATCATGGCATTCATGCTCACCATGGGCCGCCTGGCGGAGACCTTCCATTCCATCCTGGTCACGGAACCCCCGCGGAACAGCGATGTGGTCCGTGGGGCGATCTACGTCTTCATCGCTGCGGTGCAGGCGGCCACGATCTACTTCAGCTTCAGCCGCGGACCCTGGCTGGGGCTGATGGGCGGCCTCTTCCTGTTCCTGCTGCTCTGGTTGGTGATCCGCCGCCAGCGGGCGGGCCTGTTCACGCTCCTGGGCCTCTCGGCCGCCGGGCTGATCCTCCTGATCCTCCTCAACCTCCCTGGCGGCCCCCTCGAGCCCTTGCGGCAGTCGCCCTACATCGGCCGGTTGGGGCACATCTTCGAGACCGAGGGAGGAACGGGGAAGGTCCGGGTGCTGATCTGGCAGGGCGCGTTGCGCCTGGTGCTCCCCCACGAGCCGCTCCAGTTCCCGGATGGCCGGCCGGATCCCTTCAACTTCCTCCGGCCCCTCATCGGCTACGGCCCGGAGTCCATGTATGTGGCCTACAACCGGTTCTACCCCCCAGAGCTGGCCCACTATGAGGCGCGCAACGCCTCCCCCGATCGCTCCCACAACGAGACCTTCGACGCGCTGGTCAACGCGGGTCTCCTGGGCTTCCTCGTCTATCAGTGGCTGTTCTTCTCCATCTTCGCCTATGGGCTTCGCAGCCTGAACCTGATCCATGGGCCGCGGGATCGGAACCTCCTCCTCGGCCTCTGGGTCGGGGGGGCGCTGGCAATGGGGGGGCTGTTCGCGCTCCGCTTCGGCCCCCATTTCCTGGGCGTGGCGATCCCGGCGGGGACCGTGCTGGGGCTTCTGGTCTATTTGGTGTTCGCAGCCCTGCGGGCCTCAGGCGAGCCGCCCATCGAGCACCCCCATCGCTTCCTCTTGATCGGCCTTCTGGGGGGCATCCTCGCCCACTACATCGAGATCAACTTTGGCATCGCTATCGCCGCGACCCGCACATGGTTCTGGGCCTTTGCCGCTATGCTGGTGGTCCTGGGCGAGGGCTGGCTGGCCGATCCCGCCCCCGCCCGCCCGGCGCCCACCCCTTCCGCCCCGGCCCGGAAGGGGAAGGACCGGGCCCGTGGGGAACGGCGCCCGTCCCCTTCGCCCCGTCCCTGGTGGCCGGGGGTGGCGGCTTCGGCCCTGCTGATGGCCCTGATGCTCGCCCTGCTCTCGTATGAGTTCATCACCTCCCAGGGGCAGCGCCTGGATGCCCTCTCTCTCATCGTGACCAGCCTCACCCGTCTGCCGTTGCAGGGCAACCGGTTCTCCCCCTTCGTGCTGGTGATGTTCGGGCTTACCGGGGGCCTGGGGGCAGCGCTGGTCCTGGCGGAAGGCCTCCGGCGGGAATGGATCCCACGGCCTGCGCTCCCCGCGGCGCTCCTCCTGTATGGGGCGGTGGCGGGCGGGGGATGGCTGGCCTACACGCTGGCCCACGCGGGCCTCTTGGCCGCCCTGATCGCCCGTACTCCCCAAACCGTGGAGG
>JBEPYX010000009.1:0-15030 GCA_041641155.1 Thermoflexus sp. | reverse complement strand
TGATCCCCACCGACTGGAACACCACCTCCAGCATCCGGCTCCAACGCGCCCAGCGGGTCAGCCACCGGATCCAGAGCGGGCCCGGTAGGTCCTCGGGGAGACGCCGATCCGTGGGCGCCGATCCCACCCAGGACACATCCACGCCGATCACGAAGGTCGCCCCCTGCGCCCGCACCGCATCCACCGGCAGGGGATTCAGCACCCCGCCGTCCACTAAGCGCCGCCCCGCCCAGGGGACCGGCGGGAAGACGCCGGGGAAAGCGCTGGTGGCCAGCATCGCCTGCAACAGCGGGCCCCGGTCGATCCAGATCTCCTCTCCGGTGTCCACATCCACCGCCACCGCCACGAAGCGGACGGGGAGATCTTCGATCCGGGCATCCCCCACCGCCTCGTGCAGGAAACGAGCCCACCGTTCCACGCCGACCAGGGCGTTCCCGTTCGGATCCAGCCGCATGAACAACCGCCAGTCGATCCGCCGGGCCAACGCCTCGATGGCGTCCGGCGGGAGCCCGGCCGCGAACAGCCCCCCCACAATCCCTCCGGCGCTGGTGCCCGCGATGACCTCCGGCCGCCACCCCGCTTCCACCAGCACCCGGAGCACCCGGATGTGCGCTAGCCCCCTCGCCCCTCCGCCGCTTAACGCAACGCCCAGCCGATGTTTCCGAACCCCCCAGGGCATGGCGTGGGCTCCTGAGCGGATGGCCGCTTGAAGGGCGAATTTCTGATGTTTATTATAGAAGAGTTCCACCATAGGCCCGGAGGGGCGCTTCGAGGCCCCACCTCTCCCTGAAACGCCGGGGCGCCAAGGAAGGAGGACCCCGCCGAGGGCTCGTGGGCTCCCCTGCCGAGGCTGCCCGATGAACGGAAAACGCGCTGGCCTCAACATCCGAAGGCGGAGGGGTTCAAACGATGTCCCGCTGGACCCGTCGGATGCTTTTGCAGCGGATGGGATGGATCGGGCTGGGCATGGCCTTCGGAGCCTGTGAGCGGGCGCTGGGGTTGCGCTCTCCCAACCCGACCTCCGCCCCCAGCCCGACGTTCCATCCCAGCCCCACGCCTCCACCGACGCCCACGCCGGTCCCAACCGCCACCGACACGCCCATCCCCGCCTCGCCGACGCCGGCGCCCACCCCCACCAAGACGCCCTGGCCTCCCTTCCCCCGCCCGAGCAAGCTGGGGATCGCGGTTCAATGGTTCCGGGATGTGCATATCATTAACTTGATCGTCAACACCCGGATGCGAGTGGTCAAGATCATCGATGATTTCGGGCGGGCGCCCGAGATCAAGGCCGCTTCCCCCAACACCATCCTCATCGGACGGATCACCCGGGACCACAATTTCGGATTCGAGGAACACATCCGGGATGGCCGCACTGATATGCGGGCGGCAGCCGAATGGTACGTGAACCGGTTCATGGACATCTATCTGAGCAACCCGCACATCGATTACTGGGAGGGCCATAACGAGCCGCGGCCCCACAACCACGAGGTGATGCGCCTCTTCGCCCAGTTTGAGATCGAGCGGATGAAGCTGATGGCGCAGCGGGGCCTCAAATGCGCCATCGGGAACTTCCCGAACGGCTCGCCGGATCTGGAGCTTTGGGTGGATTTCCTCCCCGCCCTCCAGGTCGCCAAACAGCTGGGCGGGATCCTGGCCCTCCACGAATACGCCTCGCCGACGTTGGACGCGGGGGTGGACCACCAGCTGGGGGAGGGTTGGTTCACCTTGCGCTATCGCAAGGCGTATCGCTATATGGTGCCGCCGGCCTATCAAATCCCGATCGCGATCACAGAGGCGGGGATCGACGACGTGCCCACCTTCCAGGGGCCGCCCAACCGGGGATGGCGGAACTACCTGCGCTATTGGGCGGAGCGCGGCTTCGGGGATCCCTACTTCTTCTACCTGCGCCAACTGTGGTGGTACGACGAGGAGCTCCAGAAGGATGACTACGTGTTGGGGGCGACCATCTACATCGCCGGGGCTTACGACAGCCAGGATCCCTACGAGATCATGGTGGAGCCCTTCCGGGAGATGCTCGAGGATTACCTGCGAGCCCACCCGAACCCATGACGGGAAACCACCGCTCTAATCCGCAGGATGGCGATCGAAATGCTGATCTTCGTTTCCACGAGGGCATCGAGATGATCCCTGCGCGTTGGGTCCTGGCCTCCGCCTCCCCGCGACGCCGGATGCTGCTCTCGCTCCTCGGGCATCCGGTGGAGGTTCTGCCGGTATCCATCGACGAGACCCCACAGCCGGGCGAGGCGCCCGCCGCTTGCGCCGCCCGCCTGGCCATGGCCAAAGCGGCCGCCGCCGCGTCCATCGCCCCCGACGCCCTCATCCTGGCCGCCGACACGATCGTGGATCTGGAGGGAGAGATCTTGGGCAAGCCCAGCGGCGTTGCGGAGGCCCGGGCGATGCTCCAAGCCCTGCGCGGGCGGCCCCATCTCGTCCACACGGCCATCGCGCTCTACCACGCGCTCCGTCGCGAGCATCTCCTGGAAGTCGCCACCACCCGGGTTTGGATGCGATCCTACACGGATGACGAAATCGAGGCCTACCTCGCCACCGGCGATCCGTTGGATAAGGCGGGCGCCTATGCCATCCAGCATCCGGATTTCCGGCCCGCCCTTCGGGTCGAGGGCTGTTACGCCGCTGTGATCGGCCTGCCGCTCTGCCACCTCGCCCGGGCCCTCCGCCGCTGGGGCGGATCCCCTCCAGCGGATCTGCCCGAGCGCTGCCAGACCGCCCTGGCCCATCGCTGCGAAGTCTACCCCGAAATCCTCGGCGGATGATCGCACCCGATCCGGGCAGGCTTCCTGATCCCTGTTCGCTTGCCAGAGGAGGCCATTCCGGGGCCATCGGAGCGGCCCCGCCCCCGTTTTTCAAACAGCCACCGGCGTCCTTGACGGCCTCGCGGGGAGTCCTTATAATTTTAAAAGGAGCAGGTTGCTCCGATCCGTAGACCTTCCCCGGTAGCTCAACAGGCAGAGCAGCCGGCTGTTAACCGGCGGGTTGGAGGTTCGAGTCCTCCCCGGGGAGCCAGGGCCGCCCTCAGGCGGCCCTTTTTGTTGCGACCCAGACGGCGCGGCGGATCCGCTCCTCGGCAGAGCCCCGTCCGGAGGGAGGCGGAGATGACGATCGAAGCCCTGCCCCCTGAGGGGTTGGAGGAGCCTTGGGGAACGCCCGATCCCCTGGAGGACCGCCGATGTGAGATCTGTGGCTTCCCCATGGCGGAGATCCATTGTAAACTGCGCTGCCCCAACTGCGGGCGCGTGCGGGACTGCTCGGATCCCTAACGGGCGGGGGAGGTGGGGGCTTTGCGCGCGGCCCCTCAAGGATGCCCCATCGGCAGCGGGAGCGTATGGGCCGGCCGCCGTCCACGAAGGGTGATAAAGGGAGCCGCCCGCGCCAGGGGAACGCCCAGCGCAGCGAGGTCCTCGGGTTGGGTCAAGCGGCCCTCCCGCCGGGCCCGGAGCAGCGCCCGCGCGGTCTTCGGGCCGATCCCCGGCACCCGCAGCAACTCCTCATACGAAGCCCGCTGGATCTCCACGGGGCGCTCCAGCAAAGTCCGACGCGCCCAAGCCCACTTGGGATCCTCCTCGAGGGGAAGATTCCCCCGTTCGTCGAAGGGCAGCTCCTCGAGCCGGAAGCCGTATGCCCGCAGCAGCCATTCAGCCTGGTAAAGGCGGTGGGCCCGCACCGGCGGGGTGGGGGGCAGGCCCTCGAAGGGCGTGTCGGGGACCGGATGGAAGGGCGAGAAATACACCCGGGCCAGCCCGATCTCCCGATGCAGCCGGGCCGCCGTCTCCAGGATCTCCCGATCGCTCTCGCCGGCCGCCCCCACTACCATCTGGGTGGTCAACGACGGCCAGCGCCCGGACCAAGCGATCCCCGGGGGCTCCTCCCGGCGGATCCGCCCCGCGGTGTAGAGGGGACGTTCCAGCTCTGCGCCGAAAACCTTTTGGGGTGCCAGCCGGGAGAGCCGCTCCGGGTTCGGCGCCTCCAGATTGATGGAAACCCGGTCGGCCCAGCGCATCGCCTCCCGGACCTGATCGGGCTCCACCCCGGGCATGAGCTTCAGATGAAGGTAGCCCCGGTAACCGTAACGCCGCCGGAGGAGCTCCGCGACCGCCAGCAGCCGGTCCTGGGTGCGTACCCGTTCCGTGGCGCATGGTCATCTGTTTCCCCTCGGCGGGTGATCCAGATGACCGGCCACTTCCTGCTTCAGCGACCCGTGGCTCGTAGACCGGCTCAGGACCGTTCCGCCGCCAGAGGGGTCTCCACAGGCGTCACTTCCCGGGGAACTCCCGGTAGGGCCGTTGAGGGCGGCCAACCCGTACCGCGCGAGGTTCTTCGCCGCATTCAGGTCCCGGTCCAACTCCAACCCGCACGCCGTGCAGCGGAAGACCCGGCAGGAAAGCGGAAGCGGAGGTCCCACCGCGCCGCAACGCGAACACCGCCGGGTGGACGGGAAACCTCGCGGCACCACGATGAGCCGCGCCCCGTACCACCGGGTCTTGTATTCCAGCAGCCGCCGGAAGGCGCCCCACCCCGCATCGGCCACGGACCGGGCCAGCCTCCCCCGCCCCAGCCCGCGCACGTTCAGGTCCTCGATGACGATGACCGGCTTGGTTTTCGCCAGCCACGTGGTGACCTGGTGCAAAAAGTCCCAGCGGATGTTCCGCACCCGGCGGTGCAGCCGGGCTAGGCGCAGGGAGGCCTTGGCGTGGTTCCGCGACCCCTTCTGCTTGCGGGAAAGCTGCTTCGACCGGCGGCGCAGAAGCCGCAGCGCCCGCGCCAGCGGCGTGGGCGCCTCCACCCGAGAACCGTCGGAGAGCACCAGGAACGACCGCAGGCCCAGGTCCACGCCCACCGGTTCCCCAGCCCGGAGCGGGGGATCGGGCCGCTCAACGTCACAGGTGAGGCTCACAAACCAGCGGTCGGCCTCTCGAGCGATGGTGGCCGAGAGGATGCGGACCTTCCCTTCGGAAAGCAGATGAAGGAGCTGGTCAGTCCGTTCTTTGGTGCGCACCTTGCCGATGCGGGGCAGCTGCACGTGGCGGGGGAAGACCCGGATGCGACCGGTCAGGCGTGCTTTGTTGTCGTCCAGACTCTTCTTCCGCTTGAAGCGGGGCCGTCCCGCCCGGCCCTCCCGCCAGTTTTGGACGGCACGCTCCAGGTCCCGCAACGCCTCCTGGGGGGCGCACTTGGAGACCTCCACCCACCAGGGAGCGTTCTCTCGCTTCCAGCGGTTCCACTCCTTGTGGAGCTGGACGGCATGGGGAAGGGGCCGGCCCTGCGCCAGGGCCTCCAGGCAACGGGCCAGGCCCCAGTTGTACGCGAACCGAGCGGCCCCGACATGTTTGGCCAGGGCCACGCGGGCCGCCCGGTTCGGGTCCAGCTCAAAACGGAAGGCCTGCTTCACCCGCATCCCATTGCCTCCAGCGCCTTCCGGGCCCGGTTTCGCGCCGACCGACGCCCGTACAGCCGCCCGCAGGCAGCGGTGAGGATCTCTCATCCGTAACTTCGCCTTCCTCCCCGACGACCACGCGCTTGCCCGCCGACGCCAGGGCCGCCTCGACCATCGCGAACCCGAACCGGGCCAGCCGGTCGCGATGCTCCCCCACGATCCGAGAAACCGTGGGGTCGCGCCGCAGCCGCAGCAGCTTCTTCCGCTTCCCGTTGAGCCCGGAACCGACCTCCGTCACCACGGCAAAGTCCGTCCAGCCCTGCGCCCGGGCGAAGGCCTCCAGGCGCCGCACCGGGCGCTCCAGGTCCCCCTTCGGGTCGGCAGAGGAGACCCGCGCGTAGCGCACCGTGCGGCCGTCCGGGATGGGGTCTTCGACCAGGATGGTGCCGGTGGGCAACGGCCGGGCGGGAACGGGGAGCCGGCCCGCCGGGAACCATCGCCAGGCGGTGAGGTCGCGGATCCCCCCTTGGCGCGCCCCGTCGGAGAGCTTCACGGCCTAAAGATGATAATAAAAACGGCAGCTGGTGTCAACCCCATGGTCTTCAACCAGTCGGGCATGATGAAGCGCGGGACGAAGCAGCCCCCCAGGGCAGACATGGTCAGCAGCAACAGGACGGTGAGGCCGCCCGCCTGGGCCTCGGTGCGGACCAGAGCCGAGACCAGCACCCCCAGCCCGGTGGCCGTAGCCGCTGCGGCCAAGCTCACCACCACCAGGCCGGCTGGCGAACGGCCCAGGCTCATCCCGAACAACAGGCTGGACATCCCCAGCATGATCGCCAGTTGGATCAGGTTGATGATGTAGTACGGTAGCAGTTTCCCGGCCAACATAACGGCCCGGCTCATCGGGGCCACCAGGAGCCGACGAAAGGACCCCTCCCGCTTTTCCTGCAGCACCGAGTTGGCCATCAGGCTCACGATCCAGAAGATGCCATAAATCGTATCGTATAGGCGGGGACGTTTTGCTGGAAGACATCCGGGTACTTCTCCATCTGCATCCCGGCCGGAGCCGTCCTCTCCAGCGTGACCACGGGTTCCCTTCCTCCCAGCAGACCGCCGGACACGGCTTCCTGCGCCCAGGCTTTGTACGCCTCACGCTGCTCGTCAGGTGTCTGGGGAGCCAGCCGCTCGAAGAAGTAATCCAACCCTTTCGACACCATCGCCGCATAGGCGCTTCGCTCGATGAGCCTTTGCATGGTCCCCAGGATCGGCTCAACGAACTGGCTGGAGAGGGCCGGGTCCACAATGACCCATATCTTGGTGGTGTGGCGCTCCGCTGAGGCCAGGTCTTGTTCCAGGACCTCGGAGAAGTCGGGCGGAAAGACCAGAGCTATATCGCGTTTCCCCTCCACAATCAGGCTCTCTGCTTTCTCCCGGGTCAAGGGCTGGCCTTCCCAGGTCGTTTCCACCTGAAAGGCATCCATTTTATCTAGTTGCGAGAGGATGGCCGCCGCCTGCGTCCCCCGGTCCTGGTTCACCGCCAGAAGTTGAATCTGGTCCTTACGGGGCTCAAACAGGCCGTGCAGGGCATAACTCATCACCACGATGAACATAAAGAGCAGCACTAACACCTGCCGTCACTCCAATGTGGATGACTCCGCCGCCCAGCAGGCCGATCGATCTCTTGGGAGTGTCCAAGGCGATGATGCGTCCCTCGTCCATGATCGCCACCCGGTCGCAGAGACGCTCGGCCTCCTCCATGTAATGAGTCGTATAGATGATCGTCATTCCCTCCGCCTTCAACCGCTCGACGTGCTCGAAGATGAAGTTGCGCGATTGAGGATCCACTTCCACGGTGGGCTCATCCAGGAAAAGGATGCACGGCTGGTGGATGAGGCCGGCGGCGATATTCAGGCGGCGCTTCATCCCGCCGGAGAAGGTGTGGACAGCGTCCTTGACACGATCCCGCAGTCCCACCAGGTCCAGCACGGCGGCGATGCGCTCCTTGAGCACCGCCCCCCGCAGGCCATAGATGCGGCCGAAGAAGGCCAGGTTGTCTCAGGCGCTGAGGATGGGATAAAGCGCCAGTTCCTGGGGGACGAAGCCAATTAGCCGCTTGATTTGATTTGTCTCTCCCATCAAGTCGTAGCCGCCGATGGTTACTTATATCTGGAGGAAGCAACGTGGCCAGGATGGAGATGGTCGTCGTCTTACCCGCTCCGTTGGGTCCCAGCCGGCCGAAGATTTCCCCTTCCCGGACGTAGAAACTCACCTTGTTCACTGCCACCCGATCGCTATACTTTTTGACCAAACCGTTGATCTCGAGCATATAGCGAACCATTATCTTCTCCCTCCACCGCTGTTTTTGACTAACGCTCGCTTCGCGCGAGTAGCGGCATAACGGCTTGCCCTTCACCTGCGCCGCCCAGCGCAGCGGAGGAGCGTCAGGTGCAAGCGCGGGTTAGGCCGTCTGCGGCAATGGTTATTATCTGAAAGTCAGCTCAATAAACCGTTTGAACGATTTGCCAGTCGATCGCAGGCTGCCATCCGGGTTCACCAGGCCGCGCGCCTTCGGCCCATCCAGGCCAAACCACACGGCGATGGGCAGGCCCAACTCCACCACTTTGCCCATGATGGCTGTTGTCTGGTTGGGATCGTCCGTGAATGGGCCGATCTCGCTGGTGATGACCGGAAGACCCGTCTGCGCTTTGAGGTAGGCCACCGCTTCCTCCAGCGCCCGGGTGCCGGCGATGTACCAGTGGAAGTTCACATAGTCCACCCCGGCGGCGCGGTAGGCCGAGGGAAGCGCTGTACCCTTGCCAATTTGCTCCTCAGCTTGAGGCGAATCCAACTGCCGCCGTATCTCCGGCGTAAACGCCCTGGCCGCGAAATCTTGAGCGGCAGCCGACTGCCCGCTCCCCAGGTAATGGTCGTAGACCAACAAGGCCACCAGCGCGCTGACCAGCCCGCCGTTGGTGCAAGGGATGCCCTTTGGGTGCGCCACCTGGCAGGCGGCTTTCAACTCGGCGGCGTATTCCTCCGGCGTGCCCGTGTAGAACAGGGCCGAGTTCTCCTCGTTCTCCACCACCAGGACGGCCGGGCGGTATTTGTCCAGGACCCGGCCCAGGGTACGTTGATCGGCGGTCAGGTCGTTGGGCGGGGCTGTGGGCAACGGGCCGCTAGCCCGCACGGTCAGAACGAGCTTCAACCCGGCTTCAGGGCAATATCGCACTCAGGGCAGCTGCCGTTCCACCGATCGAGAAAGACCGAGGACGGCCGGATGTAGACGGCTCCCAACGTTCTGGCTACCCGAATGCCCTGAGGCGAGCGGGCAATCGGATGACGTCCTTTATCCCCGAGGCTTCCGGCGCCTCCAACAGCCCCAGGTCGCTGCATTCACGGTCCAGAACCAGCGGTTTGTCACCCAAAAGACGCTGAACTCGGCCGAACAGCCACTATGGCTCCAGGTTGCGGGAGGTCAAATCCCAGTTCAGGGTCTACTCGGAGTAACAGACAAAGGCAAGGGGGATCGCTCGGCCAGCATAGGGTTGACCGAAGACCAGGAGCCAGAAACCCAGCGTCTTGCCGTCTGAGAGTCAACCCACATATTCGGTCCCTTTGGCATAGGGCCGTTCGACTTCAGTCACATCCCCAATGGAGAAGGGAGCATCCTCGTCAAAGAGGCGGAAAAGGGGCTCTCGGGGGTCGACCTCGTTGAGAGACCGCGGGATCGCCTGGGAATTGGCCTCGGGGCTTGTGCCCAGCATCACCGGGGACAGTTCCGAAATCCGCAATGAGCCGGCTTCCAGGATGGATTGGGCAATCTTGACGGCCTTCCGGGCATGCTTGTCCCGTTCGAAGACCTCGGCCATGAACGGTTCGACCGGCTCGAGCGGCAAAACCGCGCCCACGGCTCTGCACCTCCATCGAGGGTTCAACCGATTACACCCCAAGCTGTCCCAACTGCTATTCTGAAGGTTAGCGCGCTCGCCGCACCACTTGATAAATTTGCCTGATTAGGATATAATAGCATTCAACTTGCGTGGTTGACCGCACGACGCTTCTCCTCGCTTCGCTCGGCTCCCCACTGTGGCTCACGCACTTACCGTTGGGCGGCGGGGCCTTGTAGGCTATAATAGAAACTGCCATTGAGTAGAAGCTCCTGGAGTTACTTGGTGATCCTGATGAAGGTTTACTTATTCGAATTCGAAAAACTGTTCGCGACAGGCTCTTGCGCCAGAGGGAAGTGGTAGCGAGCGGTGAACGCGGTGAGCCATTTGAGGAAGTGACTCGGCGTCTTGGTCTAGAGTAATGAGTAAGCACCACATTCGCATTCTGAAAGCGGCATCTCAGGATCTAGAGCGATTAGACAAGCCTACCGGACGCCGCATCGCTCACCGCATTCATTGGCTGGCTGTGAACCTGGAGGCGATTCGTCTTGAGGCATTGACTGGTGACTTGGCAGGACTTTACAAGCTGCGGGTGGGTGACTACCGAGTTATTTACGAAGTCCTTTGGGGTCTCGTAGGGATGCGGCAGTTCATTCCTGCAGCGGACAGGTGGGAAGAAGGGCATTCTATTCCAGCGGGCACAGGCAGGGGCTGCGGGGGCAAGGCCACGGGCGAAGACGCGCCGCGGGGTTCGGGAGCAGGAAATGGCGCGGGGCGGCTATCCTTGATATTCCGGCAGGGGGCATCTCCCGCGTAGTATCCATAGGCGGCAGGTTCCCGCCCAACCGGCGCGTGGAGCAGGCAGTGCTGCGCTCGCTCCGCGCTGTGGTTCACATGCTTACCGTTAGCCGCCTTCTTGAGCCAAAAAGCCATAAAATATCATTTGTAACAACAATAGTGAGCAAAGTTAGGAGGATTGACGATGGGCTATATACAAGATAACCTAACGCCGAACGAGAAGATTCTCTTTACTGCTCATGTTCATCCTGCTGTATTTCTGCCTTCGGTGTTTTCTTTCATAGCGAGCATCGGTTTCTTTGTTTACGCTCTCAGTACAGGCAGCGGAGATAATGTAACCTCTGGCCTACTCGTGGGTTTTTTGGTACTAATCGCCATGGGTTTCTTTCTATATTCAATCTTCCTAGGGATTCAGGCATTGGTCATCCTCCTCACAACTGAATTTGCTGTCACGAACAAGCGCGTGATCGCCAAAAGGGGCCTTATCCGTAGACATACGCTTGAGATATTGCTGCATAAAGTGGAAAGTATCTCGGTACATCAGAGCATATTGGGCAGATTATTGAATTTTGGAACTGTCATAGTTACTGGAACAGGGGGCACAAGAGAGAGTTTTAGAGCAATTGCTGAACCCGTCGAGGTGCGGAAGAAGATAACCCACATTGTCGAGCGTTATATGCAGGCCTATGCTCAATCTGAACAATAAGTTGGGAGAACAGGGGTGGGAGTTGGTTGCCGTCTGGGCTGGAATGTTGATTTTCAAACGCCCTAAAATCCGGTAGTGCTCCCGGGCAAGTGACAGGGAATGGTGCGGATAGGTATCCCAGATATTCTAACCTGACCTTTAGATAGGAGATAAGGTATGGTTTCGGCAGTCTGGGCCCAGACCGCCCCTGACGATCGCCCGGAATCGGTTGAGGGCGAACCGGAGGAGTCGGATCAGTTGCCTCCGCTGGAGCCGGAGTTGGTGCTTGAGTAGGAGGAACAGTCCCGAGTAGACCTCGTGCTTTTTTCCCGATAGAGCTTGTCCCGAATCGCCTCACCCACCCGCAGGCCAACCGCATAAGCCAGAAGCATCAGCCCAATCCGCTTCTCCAGGTAGTCCAAGCGTTTGGGCCTCGCCTTCTCAAGCCCCTTTCGCCAGCACATACCATACCGTTGACCATCGGGGTGGATTGGGCACCCCAAGCTCCCCAAGGGAATGGGTGATTGCCCGCCCATACTGGCGGCCGCGCATCCCCACCCCGCGCAACCTTCCTTCCCCTTCCAGCGCCCCGGCCAGTCACATCCCTAAAATCCCCACCAGGGGGTAGATGCGGCCTCGGCGATCTCGGGGATCGGGCACCTTCTCCAGACGCCCCAATATGCGATCACCACGCCCCTTGCCCAAAATGACCACCTCCTCTCGCCTTTCCGAGTCTTAACAATAGCCATATTTTACACATCATTAGAACTTTGAAAAGCCCTGCTCCTTGCCGAATAGGTGGTCAACAAGCCAACCACCACCTGTTTGAGGTCAGGACGGTGGTCCTGGGAGTAGCCATACGGGATTCGAATCCCGCCCTCCTCCTCAGGATGTTCTGCACAGGCCCCATGAAAGCCAAAGTCGGGGCGATGCAGCGCGTCGCCTCGACTCCTGTCATCGTTTAGCATCTCCCCCGTGATCCCGGGGCGGATCAACAGGTCCACCGGCTTGTTGGCAAAGAACTCCGGCGCCAGGTACAACACCATCGCTTGCACCGCTTCACCGACACCGACGTGACGTTCGGGCGCCGGCACCAAGCGGTCGATCTCGTGGCCAATCCCAGCCGCCAATTCCAGGCGATCCATTGGTGTGCGAAAATGGATTACGGAACTCCGGCCGACGAATCGCCGTCTATAGGTATGGAATACATATCCTGAAGAAATCGGGGGAAAATGCGAGGACTGGTGATATTGCTAATCCCCTTGCTTCTGGTCAGTTGCACGCCCGTGGAGACGGCATCCCCGCCCCCCACGGAGAGTCCGTCTCCGCTCCCCACGGAGATACCCTCTGCATCGGAGGTGACACCGATCGGGGAGATTCTGGCCGATCCGGCCCGCTACGAGGGGCGAGAAGTCATTGTGGAGGGCTATTACCGCGGATGGGACGTTTTCGGGGAGACGGGGGCTGCTCCGCCCAAAACGCGCAACGACATCGCCATCGCCGACCCGACGGGAGGGATTTACATCGTCCCGGCCGAGGGGTTCGGGAAACTCCAAGAGATTCTGCCCCCTCCAGCCAAGGCCGCCTACACCGATATCCTGCTGCGCCTGCGGGGTAAGGTGGAGCGTACCGCAGAAGGACAGCCCTACATTCTGGTCAGCGAGGGGGAAATTATGAACGGATTGCCATCCAATACGGTGATACGCATGCGCCGCATGGGTGGGATCGCCGGTTTTGACCAAGAGTTGACCATTAGCAGGGATGGCACGGCGTATTTCTTGGATCGCCGGAGTCGCCAGCGCTCCCATTTCTCAGTGGACCCGGCCGATGTGCAGAGGGCCGTGGAGGCGCTCCGGCCGTTTATGAAGCAGGGGGAGGTCGGAATACCCATCCCGGATGAGTTTGCCTACACCATCATCGTCCAGAGCGGGGAGAAAGCCCAGAGCGTGACGTTCTACGATCCGCAGTTACCGGAGGGGGCCGAGCGGGCCCTTCAGCTAATCCGGGACTGGTTCAACAAGGGCTGGCTTTCCGTCGGCACGCCCCGACCTGTCCTCGGACCGGTAGAGGCTGCCCGGAACGCACTGGCGGAGAAATCGGGCATTCCCACCGGGGAAATAACGGTAATCTCCTATGAAGAGGTGAACTGGCCCGACACCAGTTTAGGCTGCCCCCAGCCTGGAAGGATGTACGCCCAGGTAATCACTCCGGGCTACCGGGTCGTACTGGAGGCCGGAGGGAACCAATACGAAGCCCACACCGACCGGACCGGAGGACGGGTGGTCTTCTGCCCTGCTCCGTAAGTTCCCCAAAAGGTGCCGGTCGCTTTCGGCAGCGACCGGCACCTTCCATCCTCCGGAACCACGGAGACCCATTTGATCGTGTCTTCCGGCTCCAGCATCGTATCTTCGGTGAGCAGTTTCCCCTCCCGTACCGCCAGGACCGTCTCCGGGATCAACCCCACCTGCTCTATGGCCTGGCGGACAGTCATCCGTCCCGTCAGTTCCCACCCCCGATCCCGGTAGATGATTTTCATCGCGAAACCCGCTCTCCCCATTGGCATAGGCGCCGCAGCCCACCAGAGGGGAATCCCCCACCAGGCCAAGCGCGCCCGCTCCCGCGCCCCGAAAATCAGCGGCATCCCGCGCTCGCGGGCGAAGTCCTCCGCGCCTGACCAGGAAGTTGAGGGAACTTTTCTCCGTCACCCAGCGCGCCAGGGTTACCGGGTTGTGCACCCGCCGGACTGCGACCACGGCGCCCAGGGATAGCGTCCGTCCATAATGATGGCATCCAGTTCCCCCTCTCCAGCCGCATTGAGACAGGAACTGTATCCAGCATCAAAAGTCGGGTTGTCCCCCAGCGCGCGAACTGCAGCCTCCACCGCCTCTACGGCCGATCCACCTGTACGCAGCACCTTCCAGCATCTACAACAACTACCCCGTCCTGTAGCGGCTCAACCAGCAAAGCAATGGCCGGAATGACGGCGAGAGCACCGCATTGCCTCAGAGATAGCCAGGATTCTTTCCCAGCATACTGGAAAGTAAAAGCCAGCCAGACAAGCGGGGAAAGAGGTAACTCGGTTGGGCCCCAAAGAGGGTGCCCCTCTCTGGTAGGGGCAATGTGCTACATTGCCCCTCGAAGCAATTCAGTGTCGGTAAAGCGGTGCAAGCGATGGTGTTGTGCCTGGCGCCGGAGTTCTTTGCCAACAAGCCAATGGATCTGTTGATCCGCCCCGGGATCACGGCGGAGATGCTGAACGATGGCAGCCTGGGGTGTGACTTGGACGCCTTGTGGGAGGCCGGGCTCACCCCAGGGTTGGCCCGTGGGGCGGCCCAGGCGTTGGAGTCAGGGCAACGCGCCGCATCGCCCCGACTTTCTCCATGGGGATACCCGTTCTTTCCATGCACATAGGGCCTATGCAGGACACCTTGAGAAGGAGGACGGGATTCGGATCGCGTATGGCTACTTCTGTGTGAAGGCATCGACGTGTGGGGCGTGGAGGGTGCGCAAGGCATTGAACGACAAGTCTTGAACCTCACCGAGTTGCATCGACGCCTCTTGCGCTTGCTGGGGGCACACATCTAAAAAGTGACTGTCCCATCTGCGGTGGGTGTGGGCGAGACGAGGGGGGCAGGCCGGGCCTGGGGGATAAGGAGCCGTGGAGGGGATCTCCCCCGATGCCGGAGGCCTGTCCCGTGGCGAGGGGGCGCGTGCGCCTCCCAGCCGTCCAGCCCTCCCCCGAGGCCCGTCCCCCGGCCGGTCCCTCCTGCCCCAGCCCCGTCCGCCAACGGTGGGGCAGGGTCTGCCCGCCCCTGAAGGACCCTCAACTTCCCCAGGTGGAGGTCCCCCGCTCCCATGGCTGGGGGGGGCCGCCGGACCTTCCGCCACTACCCCCCGGGGGTCCCCCGGTGGACCCCAAGCCCGCGGACCGTGGGCCGCTCCCGGCGGGCGGTGGCCGCCCGCTTTCCCCACCGGGGCCCTTCCCGCTCCCGGAGGAGCGGGCGGCGGGAGGGGCGAGCCCCCCAGGAGGAGGCGCCGCGGAGGCTCCCCCTGCCGGCTCGGGTGCTGGGGGTGGACGAGAAGGATGCCCGGGCGGTGGCCTCGGCCCTGGGGGTAGAGGGGTGGGTCGCCGAGGACGGGGGCGCCTACCGGAGGGTGGCGGCGGCGCTGGGCCGGGAGGGCTAGGGGGAGGGAAGGAGGCCGGGGCGATCGGGCGGGCCAGGCCGCCCAATGGGGGCCAGCGGCGC
>JBEPYX010000008.1:0-16482 GCA_041641155.1 Thermoflexus sp. | reverse complement strand
GGGCCTGTTCCTCCGGATCCTCGATGGGGCGGAAGCGGGGCTCCACGCCGCTATAGAGCACCGAGATCCGCTCCGGCGGAACCCCCCAGAGGCGGATGAGGTCCCGGCGGGTGGATTCCGAGTCAGCAAGGATGTGGGTTGCCCGGCGCACAGCGCGGGGGACGTTCCGCCGCAGATAGGCCACGAGGGGCTCCGGCAGGGTCTCGGGCATGATCTCGAACGAGAGATCGTGGACCGTCAGCAGCGTCCGCCGCCCGGGCAGCGTCGGGGGGAGCAGGAAATCGGGGGAATACACTAGATCCGCCGGCCCCGCAAGGGCCTCCAGGGGGAGCGGGAGGCGTAGGCGATGCCAGAGCCAGACCATGCCCTTCTCGGGAAGCGGGGCCGCCCGCAGGCGGACATGGGGGGCATCCGCCCACGCCGGGGGGAAGCGGACGGGGCCGGCGTAAAACAGGGTGTAGCGGTGCTCCGGGAACACCCACAGGATGGCGCGGGTCAGCTCCCGAGCGTAACGCCCGATCCCCGCCCCTTGGCGGACCGCAGCTGTGATGTCGATGAGGATGCGCCCCATTCGCATTCACCGAGTTGGGCGTTTGGGCGCGCGGCGCTTCGGTTTCCGAGCGCCGGCGCGCCACCGCCGCTCCAAGAGTGAAATATACTCTCGCTTTCCCGGCAAGCCATCCGTCGCGGGCCCCTGGAATGCGCCCAGCTTGCGCCATGGCGACCCAGGTTACAATACTCCCGCATCCGGTTCGCCCGCTCCCCCCCGGCCATCCGGGTGATCCGCGGAGGATACAACCGCACGGGATCCCACTGGGGGTGTTCGCGCATGATGGGCACGATGAGGCCGCACCGCACCGAGATCCGGGGGCTGGGGATCGCCCTGGCCCTTATGGCCCTTCTCGTCACGGCGTTCTCCCTGCGAACGATCGGGCTCAACTGGGACGAGAACCAGCATCTGCACCCCGACGAGCGCTTCCTCACGATGGTCACCGAGGCCCTGCGGTGGCCCCGCGATCTGGGCGAATACCTCGACTCGGCCCGCTCCCCCCTCAACCCCTACAACCGGGGCTACACGTTCTTCGTCTATGGGGACCTCCCGATCATCCTGACCCGGGGCGTGGGGGAGGTGCTCACCGCCTTCTGCCGCCACGCGCCAGACCGCTGCCCCTTCGACACCGGCACGGCCCTCGGCTACAACGAGATCACCCTCGTGGGCCGTGCCCTCTCCGCGCTGCTGGACACAGGGACGGTGCTGCTCACGTTCCTGATCGGCATGGAACTGATGGGGATTGGGGGCGCGCTGGCGGCCGCGGCCCTTATGGCCCTCAGCGTGATGAACCTCCAGCAGGCCCATTTCTACACCACCGACACCTGGGCCACCTTCTTCAGCACAGCCGCCCTGTGGGGGATGATCCGCCTGCTCCGGCGCCCGTCGCTCCCCACGGGCCTCCTCACCGGGATCGCGGCAGGCGCCGCGCTCGCCTCCCGCATCAACCTCTGGCCGCTCCTCCCCCTGATGGCCCTCGCCGCCCGGATCGCCGGGCGACGGGAGCGCGCCCACCTGGCCCCCTGGATCGCCGCCTTCCTCGCCGCGGCCCTCGCGTTCCGCCTGGGCATGCCCTACGCCTTCGCGGGATGGATCCTACCGGACCCTCGCTGGCTGGCGAACATGCGCGAGATCCAGGCGCTGATCAGCGGGGCGGTGGATTACCCGCCCGGCCACCAGTGGACTGATCGGGCGCCGATCCTCTTCCCCCTGAAAAACATGGTGCTGTGGGGAATGGGCCTCCCCTTCGGCCTGTCCGCCTGGATCGGATGGCTGGGCCTGGGGCTGGCCCTCCGCCGTCGGCTGCGGATCGGAGGCTTTCCCCCGGACTCCCCCATAGGGGGATGGTTGGGGATCTGGCTCTGGACCGGCGGTTATTTCCTGTATATGGGAACGCAGTGGGTCAAATCCATGCGCTATTTCCTCCCGATCTACCCCACCCTCGCCCTGATGGCGGCGTGGGGATGGCTTCGCCTGCGGGAGATCCGGCCCGCCGGGCGGCCAATCGCCTATGCCGGCCTGGCGGGGACCCTCGCGGGCACCTTCCTCTGGGCGTGGGCCTTCCTGGGAATCTACCGCCAGCCCGTCTCCCGGGTGGCAGCCTCCCGGTGGCTTTACGCCCACGTCCCCAGCGCTGTCACCCTCCTCCCTGCCGGTTCCAGTGAACGCCTGTATCCCCTCCCCCTCCCCAACCGGATCCAGGTGGAGAGCGAGCTGACGCTACCTGTGGAGATCACCCCCGCCCAGACGATCACGGGGATCATGATCCCTCATCTGCGGTCCCTGGGGGATGCCCCCGGGGCGCTGGAACTCACGCTGGAGACCCCCGAGGGGCGGGAATACCTGCGGGTCCGCCTGCCCACGCTCCCATCCTCCCGGCATCCCGATGGGGACGCGGCCCAGGCGCAATGGTCGGACCCCATCTCCCTGCCGGCATCGACGTATCTCCTGCGCATACGGGCAGAAGGCGCGCCGGCCCTCATCGCCTCCTCCGTCATCGCCAACGAGCACTGGGACGATGGCCTGCCGCTGCGCCTGGATGGACGGGACGCGTTCGCCATGTATCAGGGCCTGGAGATGACCTGGTATGATGACGATACGGAGGAGAAGCGAGCGCGGGCGCTGGAATGGCTGGCGCGCGCCGACTGGATCGTCCTCTCCAGCCAACGCCTGGTCTGGTCCATCCCTCGTCTCCCCCTGCGCTATCCGATGACCACGGCCTACTACCGCGCCCTCTTCGAGGGCCGGCTGGGCTTCGAGCGCGCGGCGGCCTTCCATGTCAAGCCCCGCCTCGGCCCGCTGGAAATCGACGACATCGGGGGGCGGATCGGCTTCGACCTCCCTCCCCTGGGGTTTGAGGAGCCCTTCTGGGGCGCGGAGGAGGCCTTCAGCGTCTACGACCACCCGCCCGTCTGGATCTTCCGCAAGCGGCCGGACTTCTCCATCGAGCAGGCCCGGCTGGTTCTGGAGTCGGTGGACCTGAGCCAGGTGGTCTGGCAGACGCCGCGCCAGTATACCCAAGCCCGCCGCCTCCTGATGTTGGATCCCGTCCTTTGGGCGCGCCAGCAGACGGCCTCTTCCTACCGAGCGCTCTTCCCACCGGAGAACCCCCTGAACCGCTGGCCGCCTCTCGGGGTCGCCGTTTGGCTGCTCTTCTTCCTCGCCCTCGGATGGTGGGCCTGGCCCCCCGTCGCCTGGGCCTTCCCCTCGCTCGCCGACCGGGGCTACGCCCTGGCCCACCTCCTCGGGCCGCTGGTGTTTGCCTTCCTCCCCTGGCTGCTGGCCAGCGTCGGGGCGATGGAGTTCACGCGGACGGCGATGATCGTCACGCTGCTCCTCGGGCTGGCGGCCGATGCCCTCCTGTGGCCCCACGTCCGGCCGACGATCCGAGAGGCCCTGCGAAGCCCCCTCTGGCGGATCGAGATGGGGGTGTTCCTGGGGGCCTTCGCCTTCTGGCTGCTGATCCGCCTGGGGCACCCCGATCTCTGGCACCCGGTGATGGGTGGGGAGAAGCCGATGGATCTCTCGTATCTGCTGGCGACCATCCGCTCCCTGCGCTTCCCACCCTATGATCCATGGTTCGCCGGCGGCTACATCAACTACTACTACTTCGGCTATGTGATCATCGGGGCCCCCATGAAGCTGCTGGGCTTCGACGTCCGCTACGCTTACAACGCGGCGATCCCCACCCTGGCTGCCCTGACGGCCATGGGGGCGTTCGCCGTCGGCGCCCATCTGGCCGCTGCGGGGGGGCCGCTTCGGGCGCAGCGGGCGATCGCCACCGGCCTGCTCGCCGCCTTGTTCGCCGTGGGGGTGGGGAACCTCGGGGAGCTGAAGCTGCTCGCAGACCTGTTCAGCGAGGTGGGCGCCCAGGCCACGGGGGCCCAGTCTCCCACCCTCTGGGAGACCTTGCGGGGGATGTGGGCCGTCCTCACCGGCGAGGCGGCGCTCCCCGCCCGCATCGAGTGGTGGTACTGGAATCCGACCCGCCTGATCCCCGATCGCGATGTCACCCCCATCACGGAGTTCCCCTACTTCACGTTCTTATATGCGGACCTTCACGCTCATATGATGGCGTTCCCGCTGCAGCTGGCCTCCATGCTCATCGGGCTGGCCTGGCTCCGGCGGCCGCGCTGGGGGGAGCCCGCAGGCGCCACGGCCCTCGCGTGGGGAGCCTTCCTCGTGGGGGCCTTGCGGCCCACCAACACTTGGGATTACCCCACCCATCTCCTCCTCGGACTGGCGGCCCTCACCCTGAACGCCTGGGCGCGTCGGGACTTCCGCACATGGCGGGGGATCGAAGGGTGGATGGCCCGCTGCGCCGCCTTCGTCGGGCTGGGGGTGCTGTTCTTCCTCCCCTACCTCGCCCACTACGCCACCGCCTACACCGCTTTCGAGGAGTGGAAGGGGGACCGCACGCCGCTTTTCACCTATCTGCTGCTCCATGGCCTGTTCCTGGGACCCATCCTGGCGCTCCTTCTGTGGGAAGGCCGACGGCTGGTCCGGTGGATCCTCGCCAGTCGGCGGGCGGACCCGCTGGGGTTCGCCGGGTGGGTCCTGGCGGGAACGGCGGGGGTTGGCCTCGGGCTTCTGGGGGGACGCCTGGCCCCGGCAGCCTGGGTGGCCGTCCCCATCCTCCTCCTCGGGGTCGCCCTCGCGCTGCGCCCCTATCAGATCCCGGAGCGCCGGATGCTCTGGCTGTGGATCGCGGGGGCCGCCGCTCTCACCCTGGGCGTGGAATTTATTGTGCTCAAGGGCGACATCGGCCGGATGAACACCGTCTTCAAGTTCTACCTCCAGGTGTGGTTCCTCTGGGCCCTCGCAGCCGCGGCCGCGGTGGTCCGGATCGCGGAGGCGTCCCGGCGATGGCCGCCCGCCCTTCGCGCCCTCGGGCAGGGCGTCTTCATCACCCTCCTGGGCTCCGCCTTGCTCTACCCCATCCTGGCCACTCACGCTCGGCTGTATGACCGCTGGGACGTCTCGGTGGGCCCGACCCTCGACGGGTTCGCCTTCATGGAGAAGGCCATCGCCGACGAGGCAGGGGTCCGGTATCCGGTGCGGCAGGAATGGGAGGCCCTCCGGTTCTTGCAGGACCACAGCGAGGGGACCCCCGTGGTCATGGAGTCCGTCCGCGCGCCGGCCTATCGCGGGCTGCGGAGCCGGGCCGCCATGTTCGTCGGGCTCCCCGTCGTCTTCGGCTGGGATTGGCACCAGCGGCAGCAACGGACTGTCGTGCCGGAATCCTTCCTCCAACGCCGCGAGGCCGACGTCAACCGGTTCTATATGACCGCGGATCCGGACGAGGCGATGGCCATCCTGCGCCGCTACGGCGTGCGCTATGTGATGGACGGCTACGCCGAGCGCCTGTATTATCCGCCGCAGGGGTTCGAGAAATTCCCGGCCATGGTCGCGCGCGGGGATCTGCGGCTGGTCTTCGCCAACGAGGGCGTGCGGATCTATGAGGTGAGCCGCTGAGGCGGACATCGCATCCGATCGGGCCCGCGCTGGATCTCGCCAACAGGTGGAGGGATCGTCGGCCTCAGGGAGCAGCACCTTGGGCCGTGATCCACAACCCCCTCGACCCAGGGGCTCCGCGGCAGGGAATCCCCGATGGCCAAGGCCAGTACGGGGTTCACGGCGACAGGCTGCGGGCCGCTTGTTGCTCCACCAGGATCCGCCGGTAGCTTTCGTACCGTCGCCGGCTGATCTTCCCCTGGGCGACCGCCCGCCGGACGGCGCAGCCGGGCTCCTCGAGATGCAGACAGTCGGAGAACTCGCAACGGCCGATGTAGGGGCGCATCTCGGGGAAGCAGGCCGCCAGGTCCTCCGGCCGGATCCCCCACACCCCGATGTCCCGCAGGCCCGGGGTGTCTGCCAGGTATCCGCCGTCAAAGGGGATCAGCTCGCTGCGGGTGGTGGTATGGCGCCCCATCCCGGTCCGCGGGTTGATGGATCCGATCCGAAGGGCAAGGCCGGGCTGCAGGGCGTTCAACAGGCTGGATTTGCCCACCCCCGAGGGACCGATGAAGGCGGTGATCTTCCCCTGGAGCCGCTCCCGCAGCACCTCCAGGCCCGCCCCCGTCACCGCGCTGGTATACAGGACCGGATACCCGAGGGCCTCATACTCCGCGAAGGAATGGCGGAGGGATGACAGATCCTCCACCAGATCGACCTTGTTCACGCAGAGAACCGCCGCCAGCCCGTTGGCCTCCGCCACCACCAGGTAGCGGTCGATCTGGAACCGATCGGGGTCGGGGACCGCCGCGAACACCACCACGATCTGATCGAGGTTGGCGGCGATCAGATGCGCCTTCTCCGGGTCCGCCGGCTCCCGGCGCACCAACACGGTGCGGCGGGGAAGGATGGCCACGATGGCGCCCTCCCGCGGCGAGACCCGCTCGAACTCCACGCGGTCGCCGATCACGGGGCGCTGAGGGCCATCCACCGGACGGCGCAACCGTCCCCGCAACACACATCGCACCACCCCATCCGGCCCCTGTACATCGTAGGCCGCTCCCAGCACGCGAACCACCAATCCCTCTTCCCGCGTCCCCATCCGACATCCCCTCCGGCCGCGCCGATCCTCCTGCCTAAAATGCCCGCTGAAGACCTGGGAGAGCGTTTCCCTTTATAATCTTAACCGAACTCGATATCGTTCTGATGGGCTGCTTGGAGACCCGAGGCGCCCCATCAGCTGGAGGAGGCGATGTGGGATCTATACCGGGAGGTACTCAAGGCCTATGAGGAAAACCGCCCCGTGGCCCTGTGCACGGTGATCCGCGCCCGGGGCTCGGTGCCCCGGCACGAGGCGGCCAAGATGCTGGTGTATCCCGACGGCCAAATCCGGGGGACGATCGGCGGGGGGGAGATGGAGGCGCGGGTGATCCGCGAGGCCCTCGAGGCGATGCAGGAAGGCCACCCCCGGTTGGTCCGCTATGCCCTCTCCGATCCAAAGCAGGGCGATCCGGGCGTCTGCGGCGGGGAGGTGGAGGTCTTCATCGAGCCGCTGCTTCCACCTCCTACGCTGCTGATCATCGGGGCCGGGCACGTCGGCCGGGCCCTCGCCCATCTCGCCAAGTGGCTCGGGTTCCGAGTCCTGGTGAGCGACGACCGGGCGGAGTTCTGCACCCCCGAGTGGATCCCCGACGCGGACGGATTCCTGGCCGGGCCGCCCGAGGAGGTGCTGCCCCGAGCGCCCATCCACGCCCAAACCTACATCGTGCTCACCACCCGCAACCACCCTCTGGACGTGCGGATCCTCCCCCTGATCCTCGACACCCCTGCGGCCTACATCGGGGTGATCGGCTCGAAGCGGCGCTGGCTGCTCACCGTCAAGGCGCTACTGGAACAGGGGATCCCGCAGGAGCGCCTGGCCCGTGTCCGGTCGCCGGTGGGGCTTGAGCTGAACGCCGAGACACCCGAGGAGATCGCCGTCTCGATCATGGCGGAGATCATCGCGATCCGGCGCGGCGGGAGCGGCGCTCCCATGGCGGTGGAGCTGCCGCACGCGCTCCGGGAGAGCATCGCGTGACCCGCGGGGCATCTCCGCGTCGCCCGCCGCAGGGCGGCTCCTCGATGGCGGAAGCGCTCGCTACGCCGGGGAAGCACCCCTTCCCTCCGAGGATCACTCTCGCAGAAACTCCTGCAGCCGGCGGGCATGGGTCGGGTGGCGCAGGCGGGCGAGGGCCTGGGCCTCGATCTGCCGCACCCGTTCCCGGGTGACCCCCAGCTTCCGCCCCACCTCTTCGAGCGTATACATCCGCCCGTCCACCAGCCCATAGCGCAGCTTGAGGATACGCGCCTCGCGGGGGGAAAGGGTCGCCAGGGCCTCTTGGAGGATCTCCCGGAGCATCTGCTGGCTGACCGTCTCGACCGGCGAGGCCGTCCTCCGGTCCTCGATGAAGTCCCCCAACACGCTCTCCTCTTCGTCGTCCGTGGGCATCTCCAGGGAGACCGGCTGGCGGACCATCTGCAGCAGCTGCTCCACCCGCGAGAGGGGGATGCCCATGGCCTCGGCCAGCTCCTGGGGGGTCGGATCCCGGCCCAGCTCCTGGGCCAGCTGGTGCTGGAGGCGCAGGAGCTTGTTGATCTGGTCCCCCATGTGGACAGGAACTCGGATAGTGCGGGCCTGGTCGGCAATGGCCCGGGTGATCGCCTGGCGGATCCACCACGTCGCATAGGTGGAGAACTTGTGGCCCCGCCGCCAGTCGAACTTCTTCACCGCGCGGATCAGGCCGATGTTGCCTTCCTGGATCAAATCCGAGAGCGGCAGGCCCCGGCCGGCGTATTTCTTGGCCACACTGATCACCAGCCGGGTGTTCGCCAGGATCAGATGCTCCTGAGCCGCCCGACCATCGGCGGCGATCTCCCCCAGACGGCGGCGCTCCTCGGGGGAGAGATCCCCTTGCGCCAGGCGGCGCTCCGCCTGGCGCCCGCGCTCGATTCGCTGGGCAAGGGCCACCTCTTCCTCCGGGGTGAGCAGCGGGATCCGCCCCACCTCCTTCAGGTACAGGCCGAGGGTATCGTCTGACTCCAGCGCGGTCTCCAGCTCCTCCTCGTCCCAGCCCTCAGCCTCCTCCTCTTCCTCCAGCATCGAACCGGCGCCTTCCTCGGGGGCGTCCGTCACCTCGACCCCGGCCTCCAGGAGGGCGGCGAAGATCTCATCCAGCTGGTCCAAATCGTTCTCCGCCTGGGGGAAGAGCTGCAGGATCTCTTCGAACGTCACATATCCGCGGGATCGCCCCAAGGCGATGAGCTGCTCCAGCATCGGGATGCGTGGGATCTGGATATCCTCGAGCATGAAAAATCTCTCCTCCTTCTCAACGTATTCTTTTCCATAAAGCGGAAGAAAAACACGATGAAAATCACATTCCCCAATTCAGGGCGCCCGCAGGCCGCTCCATCGCCTCTCATGAATTGTGAATTGCCCGCATCCTCTCCGACGGAGGAACCGCTCCTCATCAAGGAGTCGGCGTCGGGGAGGGACCCGGGGTGGGCGTCGGGGTCACCGTCGGCGTCGGCGTAACAGTCGGCGTGGGCGTGGGAGTGGCCAGCGGCGGCTGGGTGATCAGTTTCTTCGCCTCATCAATGGCAAAGGTCCCCACCACGTAAACTGCCGGGTCCCCCTCCCGGCGCACGTAATAACCGCCCCCGATCGGCGTCGGAGCGCCGACGGTCAACGTGAAGACCCGATCCGTCGCGCTGATGACGATGGTATACGTGGGCGTCACCAGACCATAGGGGGAGAGATCCACGGCGTCGGAAATCACCTGCTGGACGAAGAGGGTCGCCAGCCCCCCGGCCAGGGTATCGAGGGTGTCCTGACGGACCAGATGGCGGGTCGGCGCCGTTAGGAACCACTGGCCGCTGGCATCCCGCTCCACCTCCGCCTCCTGGCCGTTCGCGTGGTCGATCACCCGGATCCTCTGGATGGCCGCGCTGCTGACCTCCAGGAGGTTACGGGAGGCCCCTTCCGGCGTTGGCGTCGGGCGAGCGATGATCCTCGGCTCCAAGTATACAAAGAGCGCCAGGGCCAGGAAAGCGACCACCAAGCCCAACGTGCCCCATCGCTTCATCCACGATCCCTCCGGTGAAGAATCTCGCGGGGCAGGGTGGATTCAACGGCGCTGCCACCACACCAACCCCCCGATCGCCAGCACCGCCAGCGGCATGGCGACCACCGCCAGCATGAAGACCATGCGGATCTGCGCGGGCGTGGCGCTCAAGGCGCGCGTCGTCGCAGTGGGGGATTGGCGTAGCCCCATCAGGGCCTCCGATTCGGACAGCCAGTTGATCGAATTGATGAAGAGGTCCAGGTTGGCGAAGGGCAGGTTGGCCCCCACGTTCTGGTTGGCAGCGAAATCGACATCCCCGAAGAGCACCAGCCGCCCCTTGCCGTTCACCTGCTCCACGGTGAGGGCCAGGGCCAGGGGCCCCATCTTCTTTCCCTCCGGGGCGGGCAACCGTCCCTTATTCAGGGCCTCCCGCAGCCCCGCCAGATCCGTCTCACTCCAGCTCTGATTGCTGGCCTCCACCAGCCGGACGACCCGGAACCGATCCGGCTGGCTGCGGATCTCATCGATAGAGCGAGCGGCGGGGAACGCGGTGGCGATCCCCCGCAGCTTCTCGGTGATCGGGCTGAAGCCGTATCGGCTGGAGAGAGGAGTCAGGGGATCGGTGAACATCGAGCTCACCGGATCAATGATCACGTCATCGCGGAACGCGACTCCCCAATCCTCCAAAAGGCGGTTGACGGACTCCGCAACTCCCCGCTCGGAGACCTGGAGAGGGGGATCCAGGGCGATGAGCATCCGCCCCCCGGCATTGAGATACCCCTTGAGCACCTCCACCTCCCGATCCAGCAGCGGCCGGATGGGGCCGGCGAGGACGACCACCGCGGCATCGGCGGGGACGGTGGAGGTCACCGCCAGGTTCAGGGGCTCGACCTGATACCCCTCCCGCTCCAGAGCCCGTCGGACCTGGGCGTAGCCGTTGTCTCCCTCTTCGTTGACGTCCCGCTCCCCGTGGCCGGTGAGGAAATAGATCCTGGGCTGGGTCGTGCGGATCAGCTTCACCAGGGCTGAAGTGAATTCCTGCTCGTTGTAGAGCGTGACCTCCTGACGGCGGTCCTTCATCACAAAGAGGATCGTCCCATCCCGGGTGATCCCCCACTGCCGAGCCAGGGAGGCCTGGGCCACCGGATCGATGAAGCGGTAGGATAATTTCCCATTGCTGTAATGCCGGTATTGATCCAGCAGATCCTCCGCGTCCTGGCGGGCAAATTGGTAGTTCTGAGAGAAGAAGGCCAGCGCCTCCACCGGCTCGGGGAGACTACGCAGGATCTGCAGCGTTTGGGGAGAGAGGGAGAACCGCTTCTCCGCCGTCAGGTCCCAGCGCTGGGCATGGCGGGTTGCGAGGATGTTCAGCAACACCATGATGCCGATGAACGCAATGCTGGCCAGGACGGCGTTCGCTCCGAAGGCGAAGGGACGCCCGCGGATCCAAGCGCGGACCTGCTCCGGGGCGAGGTAGACCGCAACCCCGCCCAGGAGAACAGCGACGATCAAGGCGATCACGCTGGGCGCCCCAAACCGCCCCTCGATGATCCACGCCACCCCCGCGGCGACCAGGGCCGACAGGGAGAGTCCCCACAACGCGCGGAGGATGGGCTCAGACGGCCGGGCCAGGTTCATCGCCACCTCCGCGAGCTCAAGATCTGGACGGTCAGGAACAGGAAGGACGCGATGACGCTCAGATAGTAGACCACATCTGTGGTGTCGATGAGGCCACGGCGGAAGTTCATTAAATGATTTCGCAGATCCAGATGGTTCAGAACCTTCTGCAAGGTGAGGTTCGTGATCCCATCAGCGGGCAGACTGGCCACCGCCATCAGGATCACCAGCCCGATCCCCACCACCGCCGCCACCACCTGGTTCTGGGAGAGGGAGGAAGAGAACAGGCCGATGGCGAGCAGGGCCGCCCCAAACAGGAACATCCCCAGATAGCCCGAGAGGATCGGCCCGAGGTCGGGGTTGCCCCCCATCCAGAAGAGCAGGATGGGGTAAAGACCGGTGGCGGCCAGGAGCCCAAGATAGAGGACCAGCGCCGCCAGATACTTCCCCAGCACCACCTCCCAATCGCGCACCGGCGCCGTCAACAACAGCTCCAGGGTCCCCAGCCGCTGCTCCTCCGCCAGGAGGCGCATGGTTAATACCGGCGCCACGAAGAGAAGGATCGTAGTCATCACCCCAAAGATGTAACGCATGGTCGGCTCCGAGCGGCCGAGGACGGTGAAGATCACATCGGTGTAGAAAAAGAACCCCATCACGGCCAGGAACGCCGCCCCGACCAGATAGGCGATCGGGGAGACAAAATAGGCTCCCAGCTCACGACGAGCGATGGCCCACAGATTGCGCATGGGAACCCTCCTCAATCCTGGGCGGTCACCTGCAGGAAGAGGTCCTCGAGGGTGAGGCCCATGGGGCGGAGCTCCATCAGGCGCCAGCCGTGGCGCAGCACGGCCTCAGCGATGGCCGGGCTGGGATCCTCTTTCACATGGTCGGCCACCTGGATCTCATAGACGCCGGGCTCCAGCTGCTCCACATGGCGCACCCCCGGCAGCCCTCCTAAGGCCTCCGGAACCTGCCGGTCGCCCCCCTCCACCCGCAGGAAGATGCGGTCCGGACGCCGGCTGCGCAGTGCCTCCCCCAGGGTCATGTCCGCCCGGATCCGCCCCCGGTGGATGATCAGGACACGATCGCAGACCTGCTGGACCTCGGCCAGGATGTGGGTGGAGAGGAGGATGGTATGAGTCTTCCCCAGCTCCTGGATCAGGTCACGGACCTCCCGGACCTGCCGGGGATCCAGCCCGATGGTCGGCTCATCGAGGATCAGCACGTCCGGGTTGTGCAGGATGGCCTGGGCCAACCCCACCCGCTGGCGATAGCCCTTGGAGAGTTTCCCGATCAGATCGTCCGCCCGGCCTTCCAGGCCCGTGAGGGCCATGGCGCGCTCCACCGCCGCCTTCCGGTTAGGAACACCCCGGATCTCGGCCATGAAGTTCAGATAGGCGCGCACGCGCATCTCCGGATACAGCGGCACGGTCTCCGGGAGGTAACCGATGTGTCGGCGGGCCTCCAGGGATTGGAGGACCGTATCGTAGCCGGCGATGCGGGCGCGGCCCCGGGTGGGCGGCATATAGCCGGTGAGGATCCGCATGGTGGTCGTCTTCCCCGCCCCGTTCGGGCCCAGGAAGCCGACGATCTGGCCCCGCTCCACCCGGAACGTCACTTCCTCGATGGCCACCACCTGGTCGCCGTAGATCTTGGTCAACCCCTCGGCCTCAATCATGACGACTCCCCCCACTCCAGGAATCATAGGGGAAAGCGAAACGTCGGCCAGATGGTATCCTTCCCGTCCTGGGATGTCAAGGCAGGACGCCGACGTCGGGCGGAACCTCAGGGGCTACACGTCCAGAGTCCCATCCGTTGAGCCGGCAGAACTCCGGAACCGGTCCGTTCCACTATATAGGCGACCCGAGAAAGGATTGTCAAGTCCGGCGCACGATGTTTTCGAACGGCGAACTCATGGGCCGGATTGCGACCGGCATCCAAGGAGCGGACAGTGCTCTATATTATGATAGAGATCGACCGGACAACCGGCCCCCTCGATCTCCACGGCAGGGACATCCAGTTAGGCGCCCTTACCCAATCCGCATCCCATCCCGCCCGATCTCCACGGGTCCATCAAAAAACCGCCGGGCGCGGGCAGTCCATTCCTGGCCGTCCACCTCCGGCGGCACGTGGACCAGGATCAGCCGCCGCGCCCCCGCCTCTCGGGCGATCCGACCCGCTGCCTCCGGCGATGTATGCCCCGGATAATCCCCCGTCGCCTCGTGGATCAGGACGTCGGCATCGTGGGCCAGCTGGGCCACCGCCGGACACGGTTCCGTGTCCGCGGAATACGCCACCACCCCCGTCGGGCGCTCGATCCGCAATCCCAATGTGGGGACGCTGTGGACGACCGGAGCAGCGATCAGGCGAAGCGAGCCCCCGGCCTCCACCTCCACCAGCGCGCCCGGCTCCGTGGGGATCGGCCGCCAGTCCACCGGAAACATGCCGCCCCACGACCGCCATTCGAATAGCTCCAACAGGGCGCAGGCCCGCTCCAGCGTATCCGCCGGACCCGCGATCCAGAGGGGACGATCCCGCCGCCGCAACCACAACCCCATCAACAACCCCGGCAGCCCGCTGAGATGATCCGGATGGCAGTGAGAGAGAAAGACCCCCTCCAGGCGCAGGGGGTCCAAACCCACCCGGCACAGGCGGTGCAACGGGGATCCACCCGCTTCGATCAGGATCAGGCGGCCGGCGTCCTCCACCACCAGGCTGACATAGTCCCGTTGGGCATCCGGAACCGCACCGGAGGTCCCCAGGAGCCAGAGACCCATCCCACCCTGCCTTCAATAGGTTAGGTCAAGGAAGAAATTCAAACCGGCGAACGGACATCGGACGCACACGCCGGCGAAGCGGTTACCGGCGGTTTCGGGATCGGCCCGCCTGCCGCCCGTTCCGCCGGAGGATCTTTTCGTAAACCGTCGGGACGATGAGACGGATTAGCGTTTCGTTGCTCTTCAGAGGGATCACCGCCGATCCCGGTCGGGCACGCCCCGCTTTGGGGAGATCCTTCGCCTTCACCGCCTTCACCGTGCCCCGGCTCCCGACCACCCACAGGGTCTCCTCCTCCTCCACCGCAGCCACTCCGACCACCGGCCCCGTCTTCGCCGAAACCGGTGCCGTCTGCACCCCTACACCATACCGGCCCTGGCGGGGGTACTCCCGCGCCGCCGTCCGCTTCACGAACCCCTGGGCCGTCCCGATCACGATGGCCCCCTGCGGTTTCACGCGGACGGCCCCAACGACGTAATCCTTCTCCCCTAGCTTGATGCCCAGCACCCCGGCCGCGTTCAGGCCCATCACCCGAACTTCCTCCTCGGCAAACCGGATGGCCTGGCCCGCCGCTGTCGCCAGGAGGATCTCCCCATCCCCATCCGTTGTGAGGGCAGCGACCAGGGCATCCCCGTCTGCGATCCCCATAGCGGGGAAGGCGCCAGGGCGGTTCAGGTCCGCCCAGGCCACGCGCTTACACATCGCATTCCGGGTCGCCAGGAACACGTAGGGGCCTGCCCCGTTCGCATCCACCCGCCCCGGCATGGGCAATGCCGCCACAACCGTTTCGCCCTCCGGGAGGGGGATCAGGTCCGGGATCGGGATCCCCTCCTCGCCCTCCGGGATCCGGTGCACGGCCACAACCGCCGCGGTGCCCCGATCGGTGAACAGGGCGACCGCGCCGCGGGTGTTCCCCCGGACCAGCGCCACCGGCTGATCCCCCCGGGGCCACGCCGGCCCGCCCCGAAGCGGCGTCCGGACGATCCGGCCGCCGGCCGTCACGGCCACCCACACGGGCTGACTGGGCATCAGGTCTTCCACCGTGAGCGCGCCTCGCGCCCGATCCGCGATCAGGGTCCGCCGCGCGTCCCCATACTGGGCCTTCAGGGCCTGGAGCTCCTCCCGGATCACGCCCAGGATCTTCTTCGGATGGGCCAACAAGTCCTCCAGCTCCCGGATCTGCCGCTGTTTCTCCTTGTATTCGGCCTCGATCTTCTCCCGCTCCAGCCGCGCCAGCCGCCGCAGCGGCATCTCCAGGATCGCCATCGCCTGGACCTCCGTCAGCCGATAACGCCGCATCAAGCCGGCCTTCGCCTCCTCCGCATCCTTCGAACGCCGGATCCAGGCGATCACCTCGTCGAGATGCGCGAGGGCAGTCAGCAACCCCTCCAAGATATGGGCCCGCTCCCGAGCCCGCGCCAGCTCGTATTCGCTGCGGCGGCGGACCACCTGTTGGCGATGCTCCAGAAACAGCTGGAGGGCTTTCTTCAGGGAAAGCAGACGGGGCTCCCCATCCACCAAGGCCAGCATCTGGACGCCGAAGGTGGTCTGGAGGGGGGTGTGCTTGTAGAGGGCCGCCAGGACCTCCCGCGGGTCGGCGGTGCGGGCCACCTCGATGACCAGCCGCATCCCCCGTCGGTCCGACTCATCCCGCAGGTCCGTGATCCCCTCAATCCGCCCCTCGCGCACCAGCTCAGCGATCCGCTCGATGAGGGCCGCCTTGTTCACCTGGTAGGGCAGCTCCGTCACCACGATGCGGACCTTCCCTCGCTCCGCCTCCTCGATGTGGGCACGGGCTTGGACGATGAACTGCCCCTTCCCCACCGCGTAAGCGGCCCGCACCGCGTCGGTCTCGCCGTCGTCGGCGTAGCGGAAGACCACCCCGCCTGTGGGGAAATCCGGGCCTTTGATGAAGGCCATCAGGTCATCCACGGTGATGCGATCCAGCCGCTCCCAGTTATCGATCATGTAGCTCAGGGCGTCACAGACTTCGGCGAGGTTGTGGGGGGGGATGTTGGTGGCCATCCCCACGGCGATCCCCGAGGCCCCGTTGATCAACAGCTGCGGCGCCTTCGCCGGCAGCACCACCGGCTCCCGCAACGACCCATCGAAATTGTCCGCCCACTCCACCGTCTCCTTCTCCAGATCCGCCAGCAGCTCCTCCGCCATCGCCGTCAGCCGCGCCTCCGTGTAACGCATCGCCGCCGGCGGATCCCCATCCACCGACCCGAAGTTCCCCTGCCCGTCCACCAGGGGATAGCGCATCGTGAAATCCTGCGCCATCCGGGCCAGGGCCTCATACACCGCCATATCCCCGTGGGGATGGAACTTCCCCAACACCTCCCCCACGATCCGAGCCGACTTCTTGTAGGGCGCGTTCGGATGCAGCCCCATCTCATGCATCACATACAGGATCCGCCGCTGCACCGGCTTCAGCCCATCCCGCACATCCGGCAGCGCCCGCGCCACAATCACACTCATCGCGTA
>JBEPYX010000007.1:0-18019 GCA_041641155.1 Thermoflexus sp. | reverse complement strand
CTGGAGGAAGGCGGCGTGGGACCATCGCTCCCCTCCACGCGGGCGGGGGAGCGGGACCTGGATCTCGGCCACGATGGAGCCCGGGCGCGGGCTCATCACCAGGACGCGGTCCGCCAACCATGCCGCCTCGTGGACGTCGTGGGTGACCATCAGCACGGTCTTGCGCTGCCGCTCCCACAACGCCACCAGCACCTCGTTCAGGCGCTCCCGGGTGAGGGCGTCGAGGGTGGCGAACGGCTCGTCCAGGAGCAGGATCTCGGGGTCCGCGGCCAGGGCGCGGGCCAGGGCCACCCGCTGCTGCATCCCCCCCGAGAGTTCCCGGGGATAGGCGCGCTCGAAGCCCTGGAGCCCCACTTGCTCCAGCAGCTCCCGCGCCCGGCGCGCCGCCGCCGGCCGGGGCCATCCCCCGAGCTCCAGCGGCAGCTGCACGTTCTCCAGCGCCGTCCGCCACGGCAGCAGGGAATCCTTCTGGAACACGATCCCGATCCGTCGATCCGGCCCCCCCAGCGGCTGCTCCCCCAGCCATACCTCCCCGCGGGTCGGACGGAGGAGGCCCGCCAGGATGCGCAGCAGGGTCGTCTTCCCGCACCCGGAAGGCCCGACCAGGCAGACGAACTCCCCCGGCCGCAGGGCGAGGGAGACCTCCTCCAGAGCCCACACCGCCCCCCAAGTGGTGCGGTAGCAATGGGCGATCCGGCGCGCCGTCAGGACATGCCGCCCGCTCATCGCCCTTGCTCCACCTGCGGCCAGAGCTCCTCCACGAAGGCGTTGGTGAACATCGCCGAGATGTCCCCCGGCTCCTTCAGCTGGCCCATCCGCACCAGCACGGCCGTCATCTCCTGCCATGCCCGCGGGTCCGAGCGGCCGGGCATCTCCCCTTGCCACAGCGGCAGCGTGGCCTGGAGCACCTCCCACTGAGCCGCCTCGTTCTCCCCGCTCAACCCTTCCACGTATTTCTTGCTGATCTCAAAGGCCTCCTTCGGGTTCCGCAGCGTGTCCCGCAGGCCCCGCAGGAAGGCCCGCAGGAACCGCCGCACCAGATCCGGCTGCTCCCGGATCGTCCGCTCGTTCGTGAGGATCCCGTTGCCGACCAGCGCCGCGTGGTCGGCCACATCGATGACCTCCACGGCGAGGCCCGCCCGCCGCAGCACCAAGGGCTCGTTGTTGATGTAGCCCACCGCCGCGTCCACCCGCCCCTCCTTCACCGCCGCCACCTGGGTGAAGCCCCCCAGGTCCACCGCCTCCACCTCCTCATCCCGCAACCCGGAGGCATAGAGCAGCGCCTTGAACCCTACGTAGGAGGCGCCGAAGAAGCCTGGGAGCCCCACCCGCCGGCCCCGCAGATCCGGAGGGGTTCGGATCCCCTTCTCCTTCAGGGCGAAGACGGCGATCGGGTAGCGCTGATACCACTGGGCGATCATCACCACAGGCAGCCCCTGGGCCCGGGCCAACGGCACCTGTTCCCCGCTCACCAGGGCGAAGGGCAGCTGCCCCGCCCCCACCAGCTGCACCCCATTGGTTTCAAAGCTGTAATCGAACGAGAGCGCGATCCCCTCCTGCGTGAAGTAGCCCTTCTCGACCGCCACGTAGAAGGGGGCGAACTGGACGTTGGCGATATATCCCATGGGCAGACGGATGGGGGTGGGCGTGGCCGGCCCCGGGGAGCCGGAGAGGACCTGACAGGCCGTCAGCGCAAGGAGGAGCAAACCCATCCAACACCGATGGCATCGCATGGTTCACCTCCAAGAGGAGATTCCAAGCGCCGCGGGCCGGAGTGGGGCGGCTGGTTCAACCCCGCACCCAGCGGCGCTCCAGGGCCGAGAGCGCGCCGTAGAGCAGCAGGGCCTGGGAGGCCAGGAGCAGGATCCCCCCAAACACGAGGGGGGTGTCGTAGAGCCCCTGGCCCTGCTTGATCAGGAAGCCGATCCCCCGGTCAGCGCTGATCAACTCCCCCACGAACGCCCCGATCACCGACAACGTCGCCCCGATCTTCAGCCCCCCGAAGATCACCGGCAGGGCCGCCGGCCCCTCCAGCTTCCAGAAAGTCTGCCATCGGGTGGCCTGCAGGCTGCGGAACAGCTCCCGCCACTCCGGGGGGACCTGCCGGAAGCCGGCGATGGCGGAGATCAGAACGGGGAAGAAGGCGATGAGGGCGCTGACCATAACCCGGGCCAGGAGCCCGGGTCCGAACCAGATGATCAACAGGGGGGCGACGGCCACGATGGGCACGGCCTGGGAGGCCACCAGATACGGGGCGACCAGGCGCTCGAAGGGCCGCCAGTGGGCCAGGGGATAGGCCAGGATCAGGCCGACGGCGACCCCGAGGCCCAGGCCGAGCCCGACCTCAACCGCCGTCGCCCACCAATGCCGCCAGAGCGCTCCCTCCATCGCCAGCGCCCACAGCCGGGCGGCCACCCGATCCGGCCCGGGCAGGATGAAGGGTGGGTAATCCCCCAGCCGGACGATGAGGCTCCACGCCAGCACGAACAGCAGTGCCGCCCCGGCCCGGGGAAGCCAAAGCGGGACCCGAACCCCCACCTGCCCCTGGGGAGACCAGATCACACCCTTGCGCGCTTCCATAGCTCTTCCCCCATGTCGCTCGCGCAAGTGTAAATGGGACCCCTCATGAAAATGCCCCGAGGATCGCCGACCCTCGGGGCAAGAAACCCAGCGCAAGCCCGGGACCCTCCAAGTCCCGGACCCTCTCCCCGCCGCGCCCACGACGAAAAAGCCCCTGAAGGTCTTTTGGACCCCCAGGGGCAGGGTGAACTCATCCCCCCACCGCGCATAAGCATGGAAAGGCAACCCCGAAGGCGTCAGATGGTACCTTCAGGGCCGCCCTCACGCCACGCGCGGCGCGCGGCGGGAAACGCCACCTGCTCCCATCCCGACTATACGGTCGGCCCCGGACTTTCACCGGTGTCCTGCCTCGGCGCTGTCGGCCTCGGCTCGCGGGCTGAGGAGGGAGCGGCCCTCCCTCCATCACCGCCGGTCGGGAATTGGCCGCCCGTCGGACGGCCTCACCCTGCCCCGCAGGTCGTGCGATTCAGTTGTCCCCAACCCCGCACCGAAGCGCCCCGCGGAACCCGCTCGGGCCCGATGCGGTGATCTACGCTAGATTGTAGACTCAGCGGGACCCCATGTCAACACGATCCCATTCCCCTCCGAGCCTCTGAGGTTCGGCGTGGAGAGGGCATCCCGAAGGCGCTACGGTTATCCAGAGGATTTGCCGTCTTCGCGGGCATCCTCCACCCGCACCCAGATGGAGGCCGCCGCATCCTGGTAGATCCGCCGCCAGCGCGGCGACTGGGCCACGGCCTCCAGCAGGGCGGGCTGCTCCGTCGGGCTGAGCATCAGCAGGCGCACGCCGTAGCGCGTCAGCCGCGCCTCCCAATCCGGGGCCGCGGCGCTGATCGCCAGGTAGTCCTTCCAGATCGCCATCGGGTAGAGCTCCAGCCGCGTGTCCACGAACACCGGATAGTCCGGCTGGGCCGCCCAGATCAAATAGCTCCCGAACGAGAGGGCGTGGAACAACGGGCCCGGCGGCCGCTCCCGGAGCAGGAAGGCCGTCGCCGCCACCGGGGTCTCGGCGGAGATCAGCCCCGCCTTGGCCGCCGGCAGCGGCCACCACGTCTTGAACCAGGGGAGGGCGGCCAGCGCGATCCCCCCCAACAGGCCTAGGAAAATGGCATTCAGGGCCGGGACCCCCCGCCCGGGGCGCTCCGGCCAGCGGGCGTGGATCCGAGCCGCGAGGATGGGGGCCACCGCTATCCCGAACCACACGATCCCCCGCGAGGTCTGCAACCCCAGGAGGGCGAAGGCCGCCCCGCGCAGGAGATGCTCCGGGGGCAGGCGCCGAGGGGTGGCCGCCACCAGCGCCCCCAGCAGCGCGACCCCCGCGAAGAACAGCCACCCGTGGCGGTCTGGCCCCGGCGGCGCCCACTCCGGGACCATCGTCCGGATCACGGGGTTGCGGGCCATCGCGATCACGTAGTCCCACACGCCGAAGCCCCGAGGGTTGGCCCCCACGCACACCCCGGCGAGGAGGAAGGCGAGCCCATACCGGCGAAGCACGGGCTGGAGGCTCGCCCCGCGCCTCCACCCCTCCAGGGCCTTGCCCACCAACGTCAGCCCGATGAGCAACAACCCGATCGGGAACGATCCGTGGGTGTTGACCCACAGGAGCATCCCCAAGGGGAAGGCCCACAGCCAACGCGAGGAGCGCTCCAGCCCCGCAAGCCCGCGGAGGAAGAGGGCACCGCCCAGGAAGGCGAACGCCTGGGGCCGGACGTTCCAGTCGTCAAGCCCCAGGGCCGCGGCGAACAGGGTCCCCAGCGCGGCCGCCCGGGGCCCGGCAGCCTCCCACGCCGTCCAGAGGACCAGGCCGTAGGCCCCGGTGAGGAGGAGGCTGTGGGCGAGCACGATCAGGGCAGGGCCGCCCAGCGTGTAAAGCGTGTAGAAAATCCACTCCGCCAGCCAGAACATCGCATAGGCGGGATAAGGGGCCCCCGTCCGGGTGAAGGAGAACGTGTCCACCTCCGGGATCCGGCCGGTCCGGGCGATCTCGCGGCCCACGGCGAGATGCCACCAGAAGTCGTGGGGGCGGATGGGGTGGGTGCTGACGAAGGCGAAGATCCCCACCAGCACCGCGAACGCCAGGAGCTGGGCAGGGGTGATGGTTCCGATGAGCGAGAGGCCCGCACCCGATGCCTGGGTCTTCTCCTCCATCGGCGCCGTTCCCGATCTCGCGGTTCTTTGTGGCCTCGGGCGATGCCGCTTGAACGCAGGCCGGATGGGCATCCGGGCGACGGATCACGACTCCACTTATCCCCGGCCGCCACACCCCGGGCACTGCTCGCCGTGGCTGAACTCCTCACGGGACACTCCTTTCACTTCTTCGCCGTTTTCGCCATCCCCTGCCACTGATCTGCCATTCTCAGCCCTCCCTTATGCCGCTGGAGGGGACGAGGAAGCAGCGAATCTGCCCCCGTGTGGTGAAGTATAATCCACAGCAGAAAGCAAAGCGGAGGGTGTGGGCGCCGCGGCCCCATCGGCGGGAAGCCCTCCGCGCTGAGAATGAAGGGGCGAGGAAGCGGGACGTGAAGCGCCGGAGGGATCCTGTGGACGTCCAACCCATGGGGGATCCGAAGCCGGAGCGGGTGATCGCGCCGGACCGACGGCCGGAGGAGCAGGCCATCGAGATGGCCCTGCGGCCTCAGCGGCTGGAGGAGTTCATCGGCCAGGATCGAGTGAAGGAGAACCTGCGCATCTTGATCGAAGCCACGCGGGCCCGCGGTGATCCGCTGGACCATCTCCTCTTCTACGGCCCGCCGGGTTTGGGCAAGACCACCCTGGCCGTCGTCATCGCCAACGAGATGGGGGTGCCCATTCGCATCACCTCGGGCCCGGCCATCGAACGGGCGGGGGACCTGGCGGCGATCCTCACGAACCTGCGCGGGGGGGAGATCCTGTTCATCGATGAGATCCACCGCCTCCCCCGCACCGTGGAAGAGGTGCTCTATCCGGCGATGGAGGATTTCGCCCTGGACATCGTGATCGGCAAGGGGCCGGCGGCCCGCAGCATCCGCCTGAGCCTGCCCCGCTTCACCGTGATCGGGGCCACCACTCGCCTGGCGTTGCTCAGCGCCCCCCTGCGGGCCCGCTTTGGGGCCATCTTCCGCCTCGATTTCTACGACCAGGCCGCCATGGAAGCCATCGTCCGCCGCGCGGCGCGGGTGCTGGGGGTGGAGATCGACGAGGAGGGCGTGCGGGAGATCGCCCGCCGGTCCCGCGGCACCCCCCGCGTGGCCGTTCGCCTGCTGCGCCGCGTGCGGGACTACGCCCAGGTCCGCGCCGATGGGGTGATCACCGCCGCGGTCGCTGCGGCGGCCCTGCAATTGATGGACGTGGACCCCATGGGGCTGGATGAGCTGGATCGACGGCTGATGCGCACCCTCGCGGAGAAATTCGGCGGCGGGCCGGTCGGGCTGGAAACCCTGGCGGCGGCCCTCTCCGAGGAGCCGGACACGATCATGGACGTGGTGGAGCCCTACCTGCTGCAGCTGGGATTCCTCGACCGCACCCCTCGCGGCCGGGTGCTCACCCGCCGCGCCTACGAGCACCTCGGCCTCCCCTACCCGGGCGAAGCCGCCCAACCCCCCTTGCCCCTGGAGCCCGTCTGATGGGTCGGGTGATGGCCCTAGATCTGGGGGAGAAGCGCATCGGCGTGGCCCTCAGCGACCCCACCCAGACCATCGCCCGGCCGCTGACCATCCTTCCCCGCGCCTCGCGCCGGGCAGTCGTGGAGGCCCTCCGCCGTCTGATCGCCGCGCACGACGTCGAGCGGATCGTGATCGGGCTGCCCCGCAGCCTCTCGGGGGAGGAGGGCCCACAGGCCCGCTGGGTCCGCCGGGAGGCTGAAGCCCTGGCCCGACACCTGCCGATCCCTGTGGTCCTGTGGGATGAGCGCCTGTCCACGGCCACGGCGCAGGCCTATCGGGCCATGCGGTCGCAGCGGAGCCGGGAGCCACTGGACGCAGAGGCCGCGGCCGTGATCCTCCAGGACTACCTGGAGGCCCAACGCGCCGCTCGGGCCACCCCTGGGAGCTTCCCCACGGAGTAAGCCGCCGGGGAATTGCCTTATCCATAGCATCTCCATGGCTTCCCCCCACGGGATTGAAGGGATCGCGACTGCCCTCAAGGCGTTCAATCGAAGGGGTTAAGAGGCGAATAAAACCCCATTCAGTCGGAAGCCCCCCGGCTCGGACGTGAACCCGATCGCCGGTTTTCCCCGTCCGGAACTGCTTGACAGATTCGATCACAATCGATAAAATAATTTATGCACAAATGCGCATAATCGATCGGGCATGGGGGAAACGGATCTATTCGCGGAGGAGCGTCGGCGGCAGATCGCCGAGCTGGTCCGGGCCCAACGGCGTGTGGTGGTCACGGCGTTGGCCGAACGGTTTGGCGTCTCGGAGGCGACCATTCGCCGGGATCTGGCCGCCTTGGAACGGATGGGGATTTTGCAGCGAACCCATGGAGGGGCCATCCTCGCCGAACCGATGAGCCTGGAGCTGCGGCTGGAGGAGCGGGCGGCCCTTCACCTGGAAGAGAAGATCCGGATCGGGCGCAGGGCCGCGGAGCTGATCGCCGAAGGAGACATCGTCCTCCTGGACGCGGGGACGACCACTATCCAGATCGCCAGGGCGATCAAGAACCGATCCCGGATCACGGTGATCACCAACGCCCTGAACATCGCCATGGAGCTGCTGGACAGCCCGGGCATCGAGGTGATCTTCATCGGGGGATCCTTGCGCCCCCGCACCGCCTCGGCGGTCGGCCCTTTCGCGGAGCAAATGCTCGCCCAGATGAACGTGGACAAGGTCTTCTTGGCCACGAACGGCCTCTCCCTGGATCGCGGCCTGACCACGCCCAACCCCATCGAGGCGCGGACCAAGCAGGCCATGGTGGCAGCCGGGCGCCAGATCATCGCCGTGGCAGACCATTCCAAATTCGGCAAGGTGTATTTCGCGCAGATCGTCCCGCTCCAATCCATTGACATCCTGATCACTGATGAACAGGCGGATCGAGAGCTGGTCCGCCGGATCGAAACCCTTGGCATCCAGGTGTTCCTCGTCTGAAACCATGCAGGCCGCCTCGGTGCTTACAGTCACTTTGAATCCTGCTGTGGATCGGACGATGATCGTGCCGGGCTTTCGGGAGGGAGCGATCCATCGGGCCCTTGAGATCCGCTACACCCCCGGGGGGAAGGGCATCAACGTTTCCCGCATCCTGCGTCAGCTGGGCACCCCCTCGCGGGTCTTCGCGTTGGCGGCGGGGCGGATCGGCCTCCTGCTGTTGGATCTGCTTTACCGGGAAGCCATGGACCTGGACTTCCTGTTCCTGGATCATGGCGAGACCCGCATCAACACCACCATTCTGAACCCTCACTCCGGCCTGGAGACCAAGATCAACGAGCCCGGTCCCCAGGTTCCTCCGGATATGGTGGAGGAACTCATCCAACGGATCATGGCATTTGTCCGACCGGGGATATGGGTGGTGTTCTCGGGAAGCTTGCCCCCAGGGGTTCCGGAAGACCTCTACGCCCGTCTGATCAGCCAGGTTCGTGCGCGGGAGGGATATGCGGCCCTAGACACTTCGGGCCCTCCCTTGCGTTTCAGTTTGGAGGCCCACCCCCATCTGATCAAGCCGAACCGGGCGGAGGCGGAGGAGCTGCTGGGCCAGCCGATCCGCGACAGCCGCCACGCGGCGCTGGCCGCGCGGCAGCTCTCCCAGCGGTGGGGATGTCAGGTCCTGCTCTCCATCGATCGCGACGGCGCAGTGTGGTCGGATGGACGAGAGGCCTGGTGGGCCCGCATCCCTCCGGTCCAAATCCGTCAGTCTGTAGGGGCGGGGGACGCACTTCTAGGCGCCTTCCTCCATTGTCGTCTGCGCGGCTCGCCGCCTCCGGAGGCGCTCCGATTCGCCACCGCACTGGCGACGGCCGTGACGTTGTCTGGGGAAGTCGCCCGGTTTCGGAAGGGGGATCTGGAGCGCTTATTGACAGAAATCAGCCTGGAATATTTCTGACAAACGATCAAAAGGAGGTGTGCCATGACGGCCGTTCCTATGTCGATGGCTGCGCGCGGATTTCAGGCCCGGCTGCAGCGGATCGGAGGCTTCCTGGCCAACATGGTCATCCCCAACATTGCCGCATTCATCGCCTGGGGCCTCATCACAGCCTTCTTCATCCCCACCGGTTGGCTTCCGAACCCCAAGCTGGCTGAGCTGGTGGGCCCGTTGATCCGCTTCCTGCTCCCTATCCTGATCGGCTACACCGGCGGGTATCTGGTCCACGGCCAGCGGGGGGCTGTGGTGGGGGCGATCGCTACGGCCGGCATCGCCGTGGGGACTCAGATTCCCATGTTCATGGGTGCGATGCTGGTCGGCCCTGCAGGGGGGTGGCTGATCAAACAGTTTGACCGCGCGGTTCAGGGGAAGATCCCAGTCGGCTTTGAGATGTTGGTCAACAACTTCTCCGCGGGCATCCTGGGCGCGGCGTTGGCGGTCCTGGGCCATGTCCTCATCGGGCCGGTGGTCGAGACGATCTCGCAAGCCTTGGCGACAGGCGTCGGATTCCTGGTCCAGGCCCGCCTTCTCCCTCTGGCCTCGATCATCATCGAGCCAGGCAAAGTTCTTTTCCTCAACAACGCAATTAACCACGGCGTGCTGGCCCCTCTCGGGGTGGCGGAGGCCGCTCAGAAAGGCAAATCGATCTTCTTCCTCTTAGAAACTAACCCGGGGCCGGGCCTGGGGCTCCTCATGGCTTACTGGCTGTTCGGCCCGCGCTCGGTACGCCCCTCCGTGCCGGGGGCCCTCGTGATCCATTTCTTCGGCGGCATCCATGAGGTCTACTTCCCTTATGTCCTGATGCGGCCGGTCCTCATCCTGGCCATGATCGCCGGAGGGATGTCGGCGATCCTCACGTTCCTGCTGACCGGGGCCGGGTTGGTGGCCACCCCATCGCCGGGAAGCATCTTCGCCGAGTTGGCCATGACCCCCAAGGGTGGGCACTTGGCCACCATCGCCGGCATCGCGGTCGGCGCGGCAGTGTCCTTCCTGGTGGCCAGCATGCTCCTCAAGCTGTCCCCCTCTGAGGAGGGATGAGAGATGGGGAAGATCCGGGGAGGCGCAGTTCGCAAGATCGTGATCGCCTGTGAGGCGGGGATGGGGAGCAGCGCCCTCGTGGTCTCCCAGCTCCGCCAGAAGCTCCGGGGGGCCAAGGTCCACATCGAACATACCACCGTGAACCGCATCCCGCCGGACGCGGACATAGTGCTGTGCCATCGGGGGCTGGCCGGGCGTGCCCGCGAGGTCGCCCCAGATAAAGTGATCCTCCCCTTCGACACCTTCCTCGGCGATCCGGTCTTCGATCGCCTGAACCGGGCGATCCTGGAGGACGCATGGATCGAAGGGTAGCGGTCTCCCGCGAGCTATTGCACCCCCAGGCGATCCGCCTGCAGTGCCAAGCGGCCGGGCGTTTCGACGCAGTCCAGCAGGCGGGTCAGGTCTTGGTCGAGATCGGAGCAGTCGAACCCCCTTATGTGGGGGCGATGCTAGAGCGGGAGCGCCAGATCTCCACGTATGTGGGGGAGGGCTTCGCCCTCCCCCACGGCACAAACGTCAGCCGGATCTGGATCCGGCGCCCGGCGATCGCATACCTCCGATTCCCTCAGGGGGTGGACTGGGAGGGGGAGCGGGTGTTCGTGTGCCTCGCCCTGGCCGTCCCCGGGGACGAGCATCTCGGCCTGCTCTCCCGCCTGGCTCAGGTTTTGATGGATCCCGTGAAAGCAGCCCGGCTGCGCGCGGCCGCGTCCATCGAGGAGGTTCTTGATCTCCTCTCCATGGAAGAGGAGGGACAATGAAAGTCGCGCGGCTTTATGCCCCAGGCCATCTGGAGCTTGAAACGGACCCGGATCCGGAGCCCAGCCCCGGCGAGCTGGTCATCCGGGTGAGGGCCTGTGCCCTCTGCGGCACGGACGTCAAGATCTTCCGACACGGGCACGCTCACTTGGTCCTCCCCCGGGTGCTCGGGCATGAGGTGGCGGGGGAGATCGTGGCGATAGGGGAAGGGGTCACCGGCTGGTCCATCGGGGATCGGGTTCAGATCATCGCGGCCATCCCATGCGGGGGATGCCGTTACTGCCAACGCGGGTTCCAGACCGTATGCGAGAACCTGGAGTCGATCGGCTACCACTATGATGGCGGCTTCGCCACTTTCATGCGCGTCCCCTCCAAGGTCCTCCAGCAGGGCGGCCTGCATCGCATCCCGGCGCACCTTTCGGATGAGGCGGCGGCCCTGGCAGAGCCCCTGGCCTGCGTCCTGAACGGCCAGGAACAAGTTCGCACAGGGCCGGGCGACACGGTGGCCATCCTGGGCGCAGGGCCCATCGGCTGCATGCATGCTTGGCTGGCTCGGGCGCGGGGGGCGCAGCGGGTCTTCCTCATCGACGTGGAGCCCGCCCGCTTGCGGATGGCCGCGGAGCGAACGGCCCCCGATGAGGCGATCTGTTCAACGGACGTCGATCCGGTCGCGCGCGTTCGCCAGCTGACGGGCGGATATGGGAGCGATGTGGTCATCGTGGCCGCCCCCTCCGCACAGGCGGTGGAGCAGGCGATCGCGATGGCTGCCCGTCGAGGGCGGATCTGCCTATTCGCCGGGCTGCCGAAGGACCAGCCCATCGTCCGATGCGATGCCAACCAGATCCACTACCGGGAACTGACTGTGGTGGGCGCTTATGGGTCCACGCCTCGCCAAAATCAAACGGCTCTGGAATTGATCGCCCAAGGCGCCATCCCGGTCGAGCGCCTGATCACCCACCGCTTCCCGCTAGACAGGGTCTTAGAGGGGATCCAGATCATGGCTCAGGGGAAGGCGCTCAAAGTAATCATCAAACCTTCTTAGGGTGAAAGAGCAGCCGCGAGGAGCGCATCGGAGAGCAGGTCCGTTCGAAGAACCGGATGGTGGCCGTCCTCGCCTCTTCCCCCCTCGCTTCAAAACAAGATGATGTGCGGCCGGGCGGATCGTCGGAGGTCCCCTGCCCGGCCGAAAAATCCCCGCTGCCCTGAGGAGGAACCCAACCGCTCGGGATCGCCCTCAGGTCCACTGCCTCCGGCCTTCTCCTTCGAAACCGGATCCACATGGCTTGACAACCCATGCCAACGCGTATAGAATCGGTTCTGAGGAAAGTTGATTTTAATTCACAATTGTGAAAAATTCGGGGAACCGGCCTATAAGCCTTCGTCCGGCGCGGGCGGAAGCGGAACAGGGAAACAGGGATGCCGAAAAGGCGCGCGCGGCGTTTCGCGACCCGAGAGGAGCTCCTGGCCTACGTCGCCAGCCTCTACTACGAGCGGAACCGGAACCAGTCCCAAATCGCCCAGGCCATCGGAGTCAGCCGGTCGATGGTCTCACGCCTCCTCCGGGAGGCCCGGGAGAGAAAGATCGTCCAGGTAACTGTCCAGTGGCCGATCCGGACCGCGCCGGATCTGGAGGAGCGCCTGATCATCGAGTTCGGACTGCGAGGGGCGCGGGTGCTGGACACGGAGAACCTCCCCTACCCCGAACTGCTTAGCCGGCTGGGACGGCTGGCGGCCACCGAGCTGGTGCGACATCTTCGGGACGGGATGACGGTGGCGGTGACATGGGGGATGACCCTTTGGGAGCTGATCGAGGCCCTCCCCGCTCAGGCCTACCCGCGCCTCCGCGTGGTGCAGTGCCTAGGGGCGGTCGGGGGAACCCATCCCTGCGACACCCCCGCCATCGTTCAGAGGCTGGCCGAGGCCCTCGGCGCGCAAGGCCTCTACTTGCATGCTCCCCTGATCGTGGAGAGCGAGCGGACCTGCCAGCAGCTGTTGGAGGAGCGGATGATCCGTGGGATCCTGAACATCGCCCGAAGGGCAGACCTGCTGCTGGTCGGGATCGGGACGACCGAACCCGAAGTGTCCTCGCTCAAGCGCGCGGGCTATCTCTCCGATGAGGAGCTGGCCCAGCTGCGGCGCCAGGGCGCGGTCGGCTATCTCTGCGCCCGCTTCCTTGATTTGAACGGCCGGCCGGTGCCCACCCCGTTCGATGGGCGGACGATCGGCCTCACCCTGGAGGAGATCCGCCGCATCCCCCGCGTGTTCGCCGTCGCCGGAGGAGTCCTCAAAGCCAAGGCGATCCTGGCCGCCCTCCGGAGCGGCCTCATCGACATCCTGGTCACCGACAAGGGGGCGGCCGTGGCCGCGCTGGAGATCCACGCAGGGACTTCGCGATGATAGAGATCCTGGAGCGGATCGAACGCGTTGGGGTGCTCCCGGTCGCCACGTTGGACGCGACGGACGAAGCCCTCTTCCTCGCCGACGTGCTGCGCCAGGCCGGAATCCCCCTCCTGGAGGTTGCCTTCCGCACAGAAGCCGCCGCGGACGCCATCCGTTCGGTGCGGGAGGGCTGCCCCGACATGACGGTCGGGGCGGGGACTGTCCTCACCCTCGCCCAGGCGGAGCAGGCCGTGCGGGCGGGCGCCCAATTCATCGTCTCCCCCGGGCTCGACGGTGAGCTGGCAGCGTGGTGTCGGTCCGCGGGGATCCTCTTGATCCCTGGGGTGGTCACGCCCTCCGAGATCATGGCCGCCCTCCGCGAGGGGATGTCCATACTGAAGTTCTTCCCCGCTGAGGCCATGGGTGGGGCGAAGGCCCTCCAGGCGCTGGCGCCGGTCTTTCCTCAGATCCGCTTCGTCCCCACTGGGGGGATCCACCCCGGCAACCTCGCCGAATATCTGAGGCTGCCCAACGTGATCGCTTGTGCCGGGACGTGGCTGGCCGACCGTCGCCTGATCCAGGAACGCCGGGCGAAGGAGCTGACGCGCATGGCCCAGGAGGCGCGGGCCATCGTGCAGGAGGCCCGGAGGAAGGCCGACCCCATCCCCCCATGAGTCGAGGAGGCACCATGGCCGTCATCCGCACCGTTTGCGGCGACATCCCGCCGGAGTCCCTGGGGGTCTGCTACGCCCATGAGCACGTGTTCTGCCGCCCCCCGGTGGAGGACCCCGACCTGATCTTGGACAGCGAGGCGGCCGCCGTCCAGGAGCTGCGCTGGTTTCGAGAGGCGGGGGGACAGGCCATTGTGGAGATGAGCCCCCCGGATTACGGCCGCGACATCCGGGCGCTGCGGCGGATCGCAGAGGCGACCGGCGTGCACATCATCGCCACGACCGGGCATCACAAAGAGGCCTTCTCCGGTCCATGGGTCCAAGATCGCTCGGTGCACGAGCTGGCGGATCAGTTCATCCGCGAGATCGTCGAGGGCGTCGACGGGACAGGTATCCGGACAGGGATCATCAAGGCGGGGAGCAGCTTGAACCGGATCACCCCTAATGAGGAGAAGGTCTTCCGGGCGGCGGCCATCGCCCACCGCCACACCGGGGCCCCTATCTCCACCCACACGGAGGCGGGTACCATGGGCTTGGAACAGGTGGCCCTGCTGAAATCGGAAGGGGTCGATCCGGGTCGGATCATCATCGGCCACGTGGACCGGAAGCTGGAGTGGGAATACCACCTCGCCCTAGCCCGGACGGGGGTCTACCTCAGCTACGACCAGATCGGCAAGGAAAAATACGCCCCCGACCGGACGCGCATCGCCTTCATCCAGCGTCTGATTGGGGAGGGCTACGGGAAGCAGATCTTGTTGGGCGGAGACATGGCCCGCAAGTCCTACTGGCCGAGTTACCGGACCGGGGGCGGGCCGGGCCTGACCTACATCCAGTGGCGCTTCGTCCCCTGGCTGCGCGCGGAGGGGGTGCCCGAGGAGGCCATCCAGGACCTCCTGATCCACAACCCCGCACGCGCGCTGGCCTTCGAGCCGCCCGCCTGACAAAAAGGGCAGGATCCCATGAGATCCTTCACGTAAGGAGGGAAGCATTGGAGCGGAAGGGGTCGATCCGGGTGGTGGCTGCCTGCGGATTGGGGACTGGGACCGCGCTTTACCTGAAGATGACCGTGGAGGAGATCCTGCGGAAGGCCGGCGTCCCCGCGGTGGTGGAGACAGCGGATGCGACCCTGGCCCCGACCATCGCCGCCGACATCATCGTGACTGGCCCCGACCTGGCGGAGATGTTCCGCCAGCGGGCCCGGGCGCGGGAGATCGTGGCGGTCACGAACTACGGGAACCGGGCGGAGATCCAAGAGAAGCTGCTGGCCGCCGTCCAGCGCCTGGGAGGAGGGACGTGAGCCTCCTGGAAGCCCTGGGCAGGCGCATCCGGGTTCTGGCGCGCGTGGGGTCATGGCAGGAGGCTGTCCGGATCAGCGGGGAGCTCCTGGTCGCCGACGGTCTGGTCGATCCCCCCTACGTGGAGCGGATGATCCGGACCTGCGAGGAGCTGGGCCCCTACATCGTCATCGCCCCGGGCATCGCCATCCCCCACGCCCGCCCGGAGGATGGGGCCCGGGCCTTCGGCTTATCGGCCGTGGTGGTCCGGGAAGGGATCGCCTTCGGCTCCCACAACGATCCGGTGTTCCTCCTCCTCGCCTTCGCCACGCCAGACCGTTCGGCCCATATCGAGTTCCTACGCCAGCTGGCGGAGATCCTGGCCCGCGCGGGTGAGATCACCCAAGCCCTCTCCCGCCTGGAGACCGCGGACCAGGTGCGCGCGTATCTGGAGCGCTTGCTGGAGAGCCCTTCATAGGAGGTTGCCATGGAGACCTTGCGCTCAATCCTCGAGTTCATCCAGAAGTTCATGCAGGAACCGTCCCTGTTCTTAGGCCTCATCGCCCTGCTGGGGTTCCTCCTGTTGCGGGAGCGAGTCGAGCGGACGATCTCCGGAACGCTGAAGACCGCCATCGGCCTGCTCATCCTCTTAGCCGGGGTCAACCTGATGGTCCAGGCCCTGCTCCCCCTGGGGGAACTGGCCGGCAAGGCCCTGGGCCTGCCGCCCGTCCAGATCCAGATCGGGACCCAGAAGATCATCAGCGAGCTGGGGATCCAGATCGGCCTGGTGATGCTCTTTGCCTTCCTCATCAACGTCCTCCTCGCTCGCTTCCTCTCCCCCCTCGGGTTCAAATACATCTACCTGACCGGCCATCTGATCTTCTGGAACGCCGTGATCTTCGTCTCCGCCTTCCGTTACATCCTGGGGCTGGAGGGGGCGGCGTTGGTCATCGTGGCCAGCCTCTTCACCGGCCTCTACCAGACCATCCAGCCCTGGTATACCCACCGCTTCGATCTCTTCGTCAACGAGGGCAGCGGGTTCGTCCTGGGCCATTCCTCCTCGCTGACGGTGCTGGCGACCGCCTGGCTGTCGCGGCTCCTCTCCGGCGGCGGGAAGCGCCGGGTGGGGGATATGGAGACTCTCTCCTTCCCCCGCGCCCTGGAGTGGCTGCGCGAGCCTATGCTGCTCATGGCCGCCACCTTCTTGATCGTCTACGTCATTATGTCCCTGGCGAACATCAGCTTCGTGACGGAGGCGGCAGCCAAGGCGGGCAAGCACCCGATCATCTGGGTCCTGCTGCAGGCGTTGAACTTCGCCGCTGGCTTCGCCATCCTGATCATGGGCGTCCGGATGATCATCGCCGAGCTGATCCCCTCCTTCAAGGGGATCGCGGAGCGGATCGTCCCGGGCGCCATCCCGGCCCTGGACTGCCCCCTCTTCTTCCCCTACGGGCAAGTCTCTATGGCCTACGGGGGCCTGATCGGGATGCTGACGATGGCCCTGGTCTCCCTCCTCTTCGCCGGGGCCCGCTATCCCTTCTTCATCTTCGCCCCCACCATGTCGGCGTGGTTCCACGGGGCCACGGCGGGCGTCTACGGCAACAAATACTGGGGGGTGCCGGGGGCCATCCTGGGCGGGGTTGTCGCCGGCGTCCTGATGGGGGTGGGCCAGGCGCTGATGTGGCCGGTGCTGGGGTTCGCCATCGGGGACTTCTTCAGCTGGGCCTCGGACACCGACTACGTCCTCTGGCCGCTCCTGATCGCCCTCGTCGGCAAGGCCCTGGGCCGCTGAGCCGGGGAATGTCTCCAACGCGCGAGGGGCGGATGCCCATGCATCCGCCCCTCATTCTTTGTGCGGATGAAGCTGTCGAAGGCGAGCAGGGATGGACTTCGCGATGTGAGGCTCACGTCCCCCATCGCTGGAACGCCCAGTGGAGCACCGCGACGATCCGCTCCACGATTCCCTCCAGCAGCGCCGCCCCCTTCCCCGGATCGGCTTGGGTGGGATCGCCCAGGACACCGGTCTGGGTGATCTCCGACCACGGCACGGGGCGGAACAGGAAGTCTGGGGGCAAGCGAGGCTCCTCCCGCGCCATCCGGTCCCGCCGCACCGCCTCCGGTTCCACATACAGCACCATGGAGGTCTCGATCTCATCCGCGTGGAAGTAGCCGCCGGGGAGAGGCTCAGAGGCGCACACCTGCCGCGCGATCTCGCCCAGGCTTGGATAGGTGAACGTATACGTCACAGGTCCCCCCATCTGGTGAAGCCGACGGGCGGCCATCTGGAGAGCCGGGCCGTTGCCCACATGGCCGTTGATGATGGCGAAGAGGGCTACCCCCTGGCGCTGGAGGCTCAGGCCCAGCTCGACCAGCAGGTTCGCCAAGGTCTCGGTGGAGATGCTGAGGGAGCCGGGGAAATCCTGGAGGGACCAGACCTGCCCATAAGGGAGCAAGGGGAGCAGGATGCCCCCCACGCGCTCCGCCACCCGCTCAGCGATCGCCGTCGCCAGGAGGTTGTCCGTGCCCGTCGGCAGATGGGGGCCATGGACCTCCACCGCGCCGATCGGCAGGATGGCGAGGCGCCGCCCCGACAGCGCGTGCCGGATCTCCTCCCCCGTCATCTGATCCCACCGGAGCCGCATCATTAGGTCCCCTCCCTCACAAGGGTGGAACAGCGTCCCCTCGATTGTATCGGATCCCCCGACAGGCCACATCGCCCTTGGTGGAACACCGAGCCCCGCTTATAATGGTAAGGATCCTCGGGGCGCCGCTGGGCCCGCGGGGTTTCCGTTCCCAACCCCTCCACCCCCTGGCGGAGGCATGGGGTGATGGCACGTCGGCGCCGGCGTCGCGCGACCGTCCGCTGGCTCATCGCCCTCGGAGCCGCGCTCTTCTTCTGCGGCGCCATCGGCGCCGCGCTCCTGCCGCGCTGGAACCGGGCGGACGGGCCGGCGGGCCCCGCCTTGTCCGGCTCCCCCCTCGACTGGGGGCTCGGGCTCTACCTCCTCCTCCGACAGAGCGACCTCCAACGGCCGGCCGGGGATGACCCCACGCCGGTGGCCTTCGTGATCCGCCCCGGCCAGTCGGTGACCGAGGTCGCCCAGGCCCTGGAAGAGGCCGGCCTGATCCGCGATGCCCTCCTCTTCCGGGCCTACGTGCGCTACCACAGGCTGGACCGGGAGATCGAGGCCGGGGAATATACGCTGAACCGGGCGATGACCATTCCCCAGATCGCGGAAGCCCTCCGCTCCGGCCGCGCGGCGGAGTGGA